>MWEJ01000251.1 GCA_002071025.1 Verrucomicrobia bacterium ADurb.Bin070
GCCGAAGACGATCCCGCGCGAGAAGGGCATGAACCATCAGCAGGATTGGCTGCGCGCGATCCGCGATCCGAACCGCCCGGCGGGCTGCAACTTCGATTATTCCGCGCCGCTCGCCACGACGGTGCTCCTCGGCAACGTGGCGGCACGCGCGGGGCTCAAGAAACTGGAGTGGAACGGCACGGCGGTCACGAACGACGAGCGCGCGAACGCGTTCATCAAGACGACGTATCGGCCCGGCTGGGAAATCAAGGGCTAAAGAAAGGGAAGGCCATGCAGAGACGGGATTTTATAGCAATGGGGTTGGCGAGCACGGCGCTGGCGGGATGCGCGACGGCGGCTCCCAAGAAAGTGTCCACCGCCGTGGCGAAGGCGGACGGCGGCGGCGACAAGCGGATGCGCGGCCCGTTCCCGATCCTCTCCACACCGTACCACGAGGACGGCAGCGTGGACTACGAGTCGCTCAAGCGCGGCGTGCGCTTCACGGCGGACGGCGGGTGCCCGGGCGTGATTTGGTGTCAGTCGAACGATGCGGTCGACCTGCTGACTTTCGAAGAGAAGGTGAAGGGGTATGAGGCGTGCGCCGAGGCGATGCAGGGCGTCGCCTGCATGATGACGTTCGGCTGCAACGGCGTGGACACGGCGCAGATGATCCGCGAGACGGAGGCTGTCGAGGCGATCGCCAAGAAGTACCCGCGGACGGCCATCGCGATCATCACGCGCCCGCCGAGCACGGGCAAGACGCTCGACGACGTGCGCGCCTACTTCGAGGCGCAGGCCAAGGTGGCGCGGCACCCGGTGATCATCCAGACAGTCGTGAACAACACGTGCCCGTCCCCGACGGTCGAGATGCTGATCGACCTTGCGCGGAAATACCCGGCGATATTCGGGTATATCAAGGAGGAGTCGGGCGGTGCGAAAGCGAACGACAACATGATCAAGGAGAATGCCGCGAAGCCGATCATTCACACGGTGTTCAGCGCGTGGGGTGGCTGGCAGTGGCTCTACCAGAGCCGCCGCTGCGGGTCGGAGGGACTCATCACGGAACGTTGCGCGTACGCGCCGCTGCTCGGGACCATCTGGAAGCAGATGGAGAACAACGACCGCGACGGCAAGCTGACGCTCGCTTACGCGCTGCTCCGTCTCCTGATCGACCAGCGCGACTTCCCCGGCGGCCTGCGCGGGTACTCGCTCTACTATCTCCAGCGGCAGGGCGTGTTCAAGACCACCGTGTCGCGTGTCTACCACAAGTCCGAGATCAAGGAGCAAGGCATGGTGGCGGTCGGCGACACCACGAAATGGAAACTCCACAATTTCACGCTCACGGACCTCCAGAAAGCCGAGCTCGACGAGTGCTATGACGACATGCTGCGCTTCGTGAAGGAAAATAGCTGAACGCGGACCATGCGGTGCGTGTGCGGGCATCAGGTCGACTTCATGCGCGGCTGCATGGGAGGTCCCGCGCCGTGCGCGAACCTCGACTATTCGCAGCGCCTGAACGAGGTGGTCATGCTGGGCGTGGCGGCGATCGCGGAAGACAGCGGCGACGAACTCAAGTGGGACGCCAAGGTTGGCCGCTTCACCAACAAGGAGAGCGCGAACATGTTCCTGAAGCGTAGCTACCGCAAGGGCTGGGAGATATAGGTCTCTGGGTGTGTGATTCGGCGTAAGAGCGGACAACCGAGAAAGGGAGAAGATTCAACCTCGCCCTGTGAAGGAGATGGTGTCGTGAAACGATTCTTGTTGTTGGCGGTTGTTGCGTCTGCGCACGTTGTCGGCGGGGCGGACTATCCGCTTGTCGTGTTCCGGCTGACCGGCAGCCCCGTCCGCAATCCGGAGTTTTTCAAGGCGACGTGCGAGGTGCACGCCAAATATAAGGGCGCCTTTGACGAATTCTGGTTTGGGGGTGGAAAACCGCTAGGCAAGATCGAGTTTTGCCGCGAAGACCTGCGGAAGATGTCCGCGCTGAGACCTTGGGTTGAGAAGGCGGGGATGCGGCTCTCGTTCCAGCAGGGGCTCACCACCGGCCACGACTATGCGTACGTGGGCAAGCCCGGAACGCAGGCTGCGGCCGGCGTCTATGCCAGCGAGGAGGCGGAACCGTTTCCGGACGATGCCTGGATGGTGCGGAAGAACGGCGAGCAGGCGACAGGCCGTTGCCTGTGTCCCCGTTCGCCCGCCGTGCTCGACTACGAATCCCGTTTCGTCAAGGCGACGCTGGAAGAGCTGCACCCCGTCACGTACTGGTTGGACGACGACCTACGGCTCGGCGTCGGCAAGGTCGGCTGTTTCTGTCCGCGCTGCCTCGCGGCGTTCAACCGGAAGGCGGGTACGGCTCTCACGCGCGACGCACTTGTGAAGCGGCTTTTCGAGGGCGTGGAGCTTGATCCGCTCCGGCTCGAATGGATCACGTTCAACGAGGAGTCGCTCGCGTTGTACGGGCGGGCGGCGAGGAAGGCGGCGGACGAGGTGATGCCGGAATGTCGGCTCGCCTTGCAGACGGTGAGTGCGGATTGCCTTCTGAACGGACGCGACTACGGTCCGATTCTGCGCGAACTCTCCGCGAACGGACGCGTGCCGGCGGGCATCCGGCCGGGGCACGGCTGTTATCGGGAAGACCGGCCGCTTGACTTCCTCGAGAAGGCGCTGTGGTGCACCCGCGAGGCCGAGCGCAGCCGGCGTCTCGGGAACCTTTGCGGAACGGTCTGCTACGAAGAGGAGACCTATCCGCGGCGGGTGCTGCACAAGTCGCCGAGCGCGATCGTCACCGAAGCGGCGCTCGCGCTCGCCAGCGGATGCGACACGGTGTCGCTCTATTGGGCGGACGGCGAGAAGCCGGAGCGCATCGAGGATTACGAACGCTTCGTGAAGGCGGTCGCCCGTGCGCGAGGCTATTTCGAGCGTCTTTCGGCGTCGACCCTGCGGACCTCGCTGGGCGGCGTCGCGCGCTGCCCCGGCTCGAAGGCGTTTGAGCAGGATGGGTTCTCACTTGGCGATGCCGCCGACCTGGCGCTGGCGAGGTGCGGCATTCCGGTAACGGTGGCCGAGTCGGCGTCGAAACACAAGGTCTGGTACGCGACCGACCGGTCGCGCAGGGCGATGACGGAAGCGGATTTCGCGAAGGCCAAGACGGAGGGGCTTTTTGAATTCGTCCCCGAGACGCATCCGCTCGTTTCGACAAGGCAACGGTGGCTCGACGAGATCGACCGTGCGAGCGGCGGACGCTTCCCGGTGCGCATCGACCTTCCTCACGCCTTGCGCGTCCTGCCGCGCATCGACGCGGAGGGCAAGACGGATTCCGTGACTTTGCTCAACCTCTCCATCGGCGATACGGAAGAGTTCACGGTGAAGATCCGTAACCCGCGCGGGTTCAAGCCGGTCCTGGCTTCCCCGCAGCGGCCGGACGTCACGCTCGAGTGTGTCCATGACGCATCACGCGACGAGCTTCAGGTGGCCGTTCCCAACCTCGCCGGATGGCAGATCTGTACAATCTTTCTCAGAAAGGAGTGAAGCATGAAGAAGACGTTTGTGATCATTTGTGCCTTGGCCGCCGCATACACATGGGCGGATGACCTTCAGAAGAATGTCGTGCCGGCGGAGCGTCAGGTGAAGAGGGCGTTCCGCACGTTCGGTAAGGAGAACGGCTCACCGCGGGTTCTGTATGTCGGGAACTCCATCACGCGGCACGGGCCGAAGCCGGACATCGGCTGGACCAACGACTGCGGCATGGCGGCATCCTCAATCGAGAAGGACTACGTGCACGTCAACGCCGCAATGGTTGCGAAGGTGAAGCCTAACGCCGAGTTCGCGTGCCTGAATGTCGCGGATTCTCTCGAACGCAAGTTCTCCGATCCGGGCTGGAAACCGGAGACCTATTTTAAGGACGTGAAGGCCTTCAAGCCCGATATCGTTGTCTTCTTCTTCGGCGCGAACGTCGCGAAGACCTACGACGCTGATCCGTCCGCCTCCCCGCGCAGTTTCAAGGATGCCGTCCTCGCGCTCCGCGACTACCTCGACACGGGCAAGACGACGTTTCTCATCTCCGAGGGATTCTATATCCGCCCGGTGCTTGACGCCGAGAAGAAAGCCGCCGCCGCCGCCCGTGGTGATGTCTTCGTCACCATCGACGACTTCCGCCGTGGTGCCGACGTCCACGGCCGTTTCAACCACCCCAACGACGAGGGCATGCAACGCATCGCCGAGCGGTTCTTCGAAGCGATGGCGGCGACGCTTAGATAGCCCTTCCGCGTTAGGCGTTCATTCGCTCCAGAATTTCTGGCGGCGGGGCTCGGCGACGTTCGGGATGAATCCGGTCAGCGGCACGGGCGGCTGGCGCAGCCCTTTCCGAACCTCGTTCAACTCCAGCCACGCGAACGCGGCGCGCTTGTTGCATGCGTATTCGTAGCGTTGCCGATACCAGTCGTTCCAGTCGTGGCGCTCCACGTACGAGCCGCAGAACGGCACGGCGAGGTCGATCCAGCAGGCGAACGTGCGCAATTCGGCGTCCGTCAGCCGCACCTCGTGGTGCCCCTTCGCGAGCATCCGCCACACCGAACTTTTCGCCGCGCCGAAGAAGTACGGCGGCTTGAAGGGTGCAAAGCCGAGACCGTGCGCGAAGTTGATCTTTTCGTTACACTGGCCCTTGTAAGTAAGCGCCAGATAAGCGGTCGAGTACTTGCGCTTCGACTGGTCGTCCGACGGCGGCAACTGGCCGCGCGTGCCGCGCAGGTCCATCGCCGCCGGCGCCTTGTCTCCCGAGCCGTTGTGGCAGCCGATGCACTTCGCGTCGAGGATCGGCTGGATCAGGCGCGTGAAGCTGAAGCCGTCGTTCTGGTCGGTGTTGTCAACGACCGCCTTGGTGCGGTTGAGCCCCATCCAGTTGTCCAGGCTCGCTAGCGGGCCTTCCTTCTCCAGCGCCGCGAGGAACGGGTGCGTGCCGCCGGGCAGGGGAGACTTCAACTTCTGCGGCGCGCGGCGCAGGGCGATCGCCTGCGCGTTATCTATGCCCGCCTGGTGCGGATGCTCGTGGCAGCCAACGCAGCCGTTGATCTCGCCGGGCTGCAGCGTGGACCAGCTTCGCATCGTCTGGATACAGCAGCCGTCTTGATCGATAAGCTGGAAAACGAGCGGCGTGCGCGCCGGGGTCTTGAAGCTGCAACTGCCGTCGGCCTCCACGTCCGCCTCGCCGAGAACGTGCTTCACGTCGTACGCGCCGTTGCCCACGGCGATGGGCGTGCCGATCTTGCCCTGCGTGGAGTGCCAGCCGTACTGCCAGTTCCAGCCGATGTGGACGGGACGGTATTCGAGGCCGATCACGCGCAGTTTCCTGACGCAGCCCGACGGCGCACCCGCCATGGCCGCGCCCTCGTAGACGTTCTGCACGTAGTAGGTGCCGAACCCCTGCGCGTAATCGAT
>MWEJ01000252.1 GCA_002071025.1 Verrucomicrobia bacterium ADurb.Bin070
CGCTGGTGAGGCGGCTGCTGGCGTCGGGCGAGGCGCGCCGCTTCGGGGCGGTCTTTGACTCCCGACGCCTGGGCTACCGCAGTGCGCTGTGCGCCATGACCGTGCCGCGGGCCCGGATGGCGGAGGTTGCTGAGAAGGTGGCGTCGGTGCGCGGGGTGACCCATGCCTATGAGCGCGGCTGGCCCGAGGCGCTGCCGCGCGATCTGTCAGGCGGTCCGGGCGACCGGAGCTGGCCGAACCTCTGGTTCACGCTGGCCGCGCCAAGCGAGCATTTTGTGGAGGAGCTGCAACGGCTGCGCGCCGCATGCCAGCCGTATGGCATCCACGAGCTGCCTGCCACGCGCCGGTTCAAGATCGATGTGGTCTTCGACGTGCGCACGCGAGACCGCGACGAGCGGGTGGAGCCGCGTCCGCCGTTGGCGCGCGAGCCTTCCCGTGTCGCCGTGCTGACCGAGACGGAACGTGCGATCGTGCGTGCTTTGGATGGCGAGGTGCCGGTCTGCGAACGCATGTTCAAGGCCCCTGCGGAAGCGCTGGGCATGACGGAGGGCGAACTGCTCGAACGGCTCCGCGACTGGCAGGCGTCCGGCGTGTTGCGCCGTTTCGGCCTGCTGCTGCGCCACCGCGAGATCGGTTTCAAGGCGAATGGCATGTGCTGCTGGGACATGCCCGAGGATGCCGTGCTTGATGCAGGACGCCGCGTCGCAGCTTTCCCGGAGGTTACCCACTGCTACGAACGGCCGCGCATGGATATCTTTCCCTTCCGGCTCTATGCCATGATCCACACGCCGGAGTGGCTGGAGACGCAACGGCTTTACGAACGCCTGACGCGCGAGGCCGGATTGGCGGACGGGCAGTTGCTGCTTTCGGTCCGGGAATTTAAAAAGACCAGCATGAGTTTTTTTTGAGGGCCGCCTGCCCCAGGTGTCATGATGAAAATTGTGTGCGACAAAAACATGCCCTTTGCGGCGGAGGCGTTCGGCACGCTGGGCGAGGTGGTGCTCAAGGACGGTCGCCAGATCGCGGCCGATGACGTGCGCGCCGCCGAGCTGTTGATCACGCGCTCGACCACGCGGGTCAACGCCGGGCTGCTCGACGGCAGCGCGGTGCGCTTCTACGGGTCGGGCGTGATCGGAACCGACCATATCGACATCCCGTATCTGACGTCGCGCGGCATCGTCTGGACCGGCGCGCCGGGCTGCAATGCGGAGAGCGTTGCGACCTACGTGACGGCGGCGCTGCTCTGGCTGGGCGGCCGGACCGGCCTGACGCTCGAAGGCCGCACGCTGGGGGTGATCGGCGTGGGGAACGTGGGCCGCCGCGTCTGTGCCCATGCGCGGGCGCTCGGGTTGCGCGTGTTGGCCAACGACCCGCCGCGCCAACGCGATCCGTCCGATGCCGAGGCCGCCGCGTTCGTCCCGCTTGAGCGCGTGCTGGAAGAGTCGGACATCATCACCTGCCACGTGCCGCTCACGCGCCAAGGACCGGACGCCACCTTCCACCTGTTGGACGCGGTGCGGCTTGCGCGCCTGCGCCGGGGCGCGATCCTTGTCAACGCGGCGCGCGGACCGGTGGTCGAGACCGACGCGCTGCTGGCGGCGCTGGACAGCGGCCAAGTGGCGCAGGCCGTGATCGACTGCTGGGAGGGCGAGCCGACCTACCGGCCGGAGTTGCTGGCGCGCGCCGCCCTGTCGACGCCGCACATCGCGGGACATGCTTACGAAGGCAAGGTGAACGGCACGGCCATCGTCTACCGGCGCGCCTGCGACTTTCTCGGCGAGCCGGCGGCCTATCCGTTCACGCTGCCCGAGCCGCCGCGGCCGCTGTGGCGGGGCGACGCGGCCGGTCGCGGCGATGAAGCGGTGCTGCGCGAGCTGGTGCTGGCGGTGTATGACATCGAGGCCGACTCAAACCGACTCGCGGCATCGTGCGCGGCCGACGATGCGGCGCGGGCCGCGGCGTTTGACGCGCAGCGCAGCCGCTATCCGATGCGTCGCGAGTTTGCCTCCACGCGTGTCCAGGTGGCGCATGCGTCGGACGCGCTGCTGGCGAAGATCGCCGGACTGGGCTTCCGTTTAGTCTGACAGGAGAACGGCGCGTATGACGGATGGTCTGCTGATTGTTCTGGGCGTGATCCTCATGCTGCTCGGCGTGGCAGGCTGCCTGTTGCCGGCGTTGCCGGGGCCGCCGCTGGCGTATGCCGGACTGTTGGCGCTCCACCTGACGGCGCGGGTGGCATTCAGTGCGCGTACGCTGGCGTTCGGGCTGGCGCTGATGGTCGCGGTGCAGGTGGCGGACACCGTGGTGCCGGCGGTGGGCACACGACGCTGGGGCGGGACGCGCTGGGGCGTCTGGGGCTGCGTGTGTGGGTCGTTGGCCGGCCTTGTTTTCTTTCCTCCGCTTGGATTTGTCGCGGGCTCTTTTCTGGGCGCGGTGTGCGGCGAACTGCTGGGCGGAAGGAACGGACAGGCCGCCCTGAAGGCCGGACTCGGCGCATTCCTGGGGTTCCTGGCCGGCACCCTCCTCAAGCTGGCAGTGTGCGGCCTGTTCGTCTTCTGGGCGGTGCGTGCGCTCATGACAAGCGAATAGTGAACAGCGACTAGTACTCTGTACGGCTTAATAATTCGGACAGGATTACATGATTTTCATGATGTAACTGATTGATTCCAATCATGTTAATCCTGTAATCATGGCTAGAAAAAACCGGCGTTTTTGGTTTTACAGACTACTAGTGCCACGTAAAACGCTCAACCAGAAACCAGAAACCAGAAACCCGAAACCAGGAACCTGAAACCAGCCGCCCGGCTGGGCAGGGTTAGAAACTCTTGCCGACCGAGAGGGCGAGCAGGTGGCAGAAGCCGTCGTCGAAATCGACGCTCGTGCGCTTGGTGCCGTTGCTGACGCTGCGCGAGCAGCTCTGCATCATGATGAGGCCGTAGCTGGCGTTGAGGGTCCAGGTGTCGATCGCGTAGCCGACGCCGGTGCTGAAGATGTGGCGGTCGCCGGGAGGCAGCATGGTGTCGGTGTGGCTGCGGTTGATCGGGTCCATGTCGTAGACATAGCCGCCTTGCACCGACCAGCGCTCCGTGAGCAGGTATTCGGCGCCGAGACCGAGGCGCCAGACGTCTTTCCAGTTTTTCTGCTCCGAGGAACGCGGCAGCTTGGCATGGTTGCCGAGCGTGGGGCCGAAGGTCATGGTCAAATCGTCATAGGTGCTCCACTCGGTGTAGATCGCGGCAAGGCCGATGTTCAGGCGCTCGACGGGGCGGTAGTTCAGACCGGCGGTCCAGGAGGGCGGCAGCTCGATCTCGCCGCGCGCCGAGGCGTTGCCGTACGGCAGGGGATTGGGGATGTCGACCGGAACGACCGTGCCGGCCGAACTGTTCACCTCGAAATCCCCTTTTACAGTGTGGCGCACGCGCGAGCGGTAGACGAAGCCGGCATCCAGGGTGTCGGTGATTTTGTACGATACGCCGAGATTGTAGCCGGTGCCCCAGGAGTCACCCTTGACGCGGGTGCTCATGCTGCCGATCACCGGCAGCGGCGGGAAGGGGGACGGCAGTGCGCCGATCGTGTCGTTGTCGAACGGAGTCTTGCGGTGGTCAAAGTCTAAGTACATCATACGCAGGCCAGCGGCGAGCGAGAGGCGGTCGTTGATCTTGTAGGCGACATTGGGGTTGAGGGTCATCGTTTCCAGCGTGGTCTCGGTGCTGCTCCACTTCAGGTTCCAGTCGCTGTCGTACTTCGTGCCCAGACCGAATTCTGTGTAGAGGCCGAAGCCGAGGAACCAGTCGTCGGTGAGCTGGTGGGTGACATACGCGTGGGGCGGCGCAAACCAGCCCGAGTCGAGGTTGTTCTTTTCGCCGTTGGCGGTGATGTCTAGCACCGGGTGAATCGCGGTCGCGCCGAGCAGCGTGTGCGTGCCGCTCAGGTCGGTCATGTTCGCCGGGTTGAAATAGTTCGCCGAGGCGTCGCCGGTGTCGCCGACCAGCGCGCCGCCCATGGCGTTGCCGCGCGCGCTGGCCTCATAAAGCCCGAAGCCGGCAGCGTGCGTGGACCGTGCGCATGCGAATGTCGCCAGCATAGCCAGAGCGAACGAGACACGGCGAGTTGACATCATAGACCTCTTTCTGTTGAGAGTCGGTTTGCGGCTGAGAACGGGTTTCTAAAAATAACACAATGACACTTTATGTTGTTTTGTCATTCTAATCAAGCGCAATCAGCGGGCAAAATCAGATGTCAACGCATATGCGGTTCGGATATACTACCCGTTCAAGGAGTTTTCAGGCCTATGAAAAAGTGGATCGGATGCGTGTTGTCGGCAAGCTGCATGTGTGCGGCGCAGGCCGCCGACGTGTTGGCGACGGCGGGTGCGGCGCTGGAACTCAGCGAGCCGAAATGTGAACTCGCCCCTCAACTTTTTACGCCGGAGTGGCACAGCCAGCGGGCGACCGGCCTGCTCGAACGCACGCACGATGGCGCCTATCTCTTTACCCTTCAGGTCAAAGACCGCGGCACAATTCGCGGTCAGGCGCGCTTTGAAGCCGCACCCGATGGCGCGATTCAGGCGCGCTACACCTTTACGCCCGAGCGCGACATCGCGCTGAACGCGCTGTATGTCGGGGTGACGCTGCCGAGCGACGGTTGGGCCGGCGGCACTTGGACAAGCGATGAACAGCAGGGCGCGCTGCCGCGCGAACGCGGCGGGCTGACCGTCGTGTCACGCACTGCGCGCACACTGTCGGTCGTCTCCGCCGACGGTCGCGAGCGCCTCGCCTTCACTTTCCCCGAACCGACCACGGCGATGATTCAGGATGACCGACAGTGGGGGCCGACCTTCTCGGTGCGGATCGGCGGGTTGTCCCCGCGCACCTGCAAGGCGGGCGAGCCGTTCGACGTGCGCTTCACTCTGGCCGCGCACGAGCCGCAGCACCTGATCTTCGATGAGCCGCTGACAATCCAGGCCGGACCTGAGTGGGTGCCGCTCACGCAGGAGGCCGACATTCTGGCCGGGTCGGCGCTTGATTTCACGCGCCTCGGGTTGGCTGACGCGCCGGCCGGCCGGCACGGCCGGGTGGTGGCTAAGGGCCCTCACTTCGAATTCGAGCGCAAGCCCGGTGTGCCGCAGCGCTTCTACGGCGTGAACCTCTGTTTCTCCGCCAACTATCTGGAGCCGGCGGACGCGGCGCGGTTGGCCGGGCGCCTGGCCCGGATCGGCTACAACGCCCTGCGCCTGCACCATCATGACGGCGGCCTCGTGGAGGGCTCGGCCGACGGCACCACGCTCAACCCGCAGAATCTGGCGCGCCTTGACGCGCTGATGGCGGCCTGCATCTCCAACGGCATCTATGTGACCACCGACCTCTA
>MWEJ01000253.1 GCA_002071025.1 Verrucomicrobia bacterium ADurb.Bin070
GTCCAGATAGCAGCGCCAGACGCCCTGCGCCTGATCGCCGGCCGCCGCGTCGTAGACCAGCGCCACATGCCGCCACGTGTCCGCCCACGCCGACAGGTCGCCGGAAAGCGGCGCGTCACCGACCTGAATGCCGCCGTCGTCTTCTGCGTAGATGACGAGCCTGCGCGTGCCGTCCGCCATGCGTTTGAGCCCCAAGGCCCACCCCTTGGTGGAGATCCGCGTGTTCGCGATGTACTGAATGTCCGTGTCGTAATCTTGTCGGTGCGGGGCGATCCAGCCCTCGGCCGTAAAGCTGTTGGTGATTTCCAAGTGGCGGCCCAGATCGGCGACGCGCAGGCAGGCACCGATACCCTGCGCATACACTGAACCGACGTTGCCGTCCGGCAGGACCAGCGATCTGTTCGGCGGCTGGCCGCTGAACGCCTGACTGCGGTCAGCCAGCAGGGTGGTCGTGTGCGCGGTCACATCAAGACCGCTCGCCAAATGGGCGCTGCCGATATAGTCGCGCGTGTCCAACGCGCCGGCCGCGTCTGCGTCCAGCCGCCAGTACGCGACCGTGCGCGGCAGCACCTCCGGCTCGGGGGTGACCGTGCCGGCGTTGAGAAACGCTTCAGGAGTCAAGGCCGCATCCGAGACGCGCCAGTAGTCGAGCTTGACCAGCCCGGTGTTGCTCCCGGTCGGCCGACCGCCCAGAGAGAAGATCGCATCCGAGGTCGTGAGCGCGTTCGGCCGGCTGCTGTTTGTCAACGCGCCGTAGGATTGACCGTCGACCGTCAGGCTCCACACGCCCTGCTGCGCGGCGCCGGCCTCGCGGTCATAGGCGAGCGCGATATGCAGCCAGACATTGGTCGAGGCCGGGTCGTTCTGCACGGGGAAAGGTTTGTCGCCGATCTGGCCGTCGACGTACAGGATCCAGTTCGTGCCGCCGTTGCGCAGCGAGAGGATCCAGCGGCCCGCGCCGCCCATGTGGTTGCCGACGAGGTAGTGCCAGCCGGTGCCGGCCGGGTTTGCCGCGCGGAAGACCCAGCCCTCGACCGTGAAGCTGTTGGTGATGTTGACGCGCGCGCTCATCGCGCGGTTCGTGAGCGCTCCGTTGTTTGAATAGAACCAGACCGCACTCTGGTTCGTGGGATTGGCAAGATAACCGCCGGCCGCGTCGGGATTCGGCGGCAGCGAGGTCCACCCGTCCGCGGCGGCCCCCTCCGCAAACGTCCCGGAGGGCAACAGATCGTGCGCCGGCTCCAGCAGGCAGCGCGTGTTCAAGGCGCTGCCGTTGGCATCATAATCCAGCTTCCACAAGGCCACGGTCTCGGCGCGAGCGTGGATAACAAACATGCAGAAAACAAGGAGTCGCTTTTTCATGGTGTCTTCCTCTTATCCTTTGATCTTGTGGTGAGTGACAAGTGTGACACAACTGTGCTATTATTCGGGTCGGTGATTTTGGAAAGGGATTTGACATGGATATGGTAACGGTCAGAGATTTCAGAACTTCCCCGACGAAGATCCGGAATCGGTTGAAATCGGGCGGAACGGTGGTGCTGACCAACAATGGCGTTCCGATGGCCGTTTTGCTGGGCACGGACGCTACCTCGCTGGAAGACACTCTGGACGCCATTGATCAGGCGCGGGCGGTGCGGGCGGTGGCCAGAATGCAGGTAGCCGCTCGGCAAAGCTGCCCCGCCGGCATGGGCATGGACGACATCGACGCCATCATTGCCGCCGCGCGGAAGGACGGAAAAAACGGGAAACGCCATGTCAAACGCGGTCATTGACACCAACATTCTGGTTTCGGGGTTGTGGAATCCGTCCGGTGCGCCAGGGACTGTGTTGTCGATGATTCTCGCCGGACGGCTCACGCTCTGGTACTCGGGCAGCATTCTGTGCGAGTATGCGGATGTGCTGCATCGCAAAGAATTCCCGTTCGCAAAGACCGACGTGGATGCGTTGTTGGGATTCATCCAAAAGAAAGGAATCGCCGCGACGTTCACGGTGAGCCTCGTGCCGTTCGCGGATGAAAGTGATCGAATCTTTTACGATGTGGCCGTCTCCAACAACGTTCCCTTGATCACGGGAAATTTGAAGCATTATCCTTCGCATCCGCTTGTCCTTGGCGTGTCCGCGTTCCTGTCCGGGCTTATTTGAACCATGTCTCCCCGATCTCGCGCCCGAGCAGATAAAACTTGTGGTCAGGAAACCAGAGAATGCCCTTGCCGTCCACGACCGTGTAGCTCGTGTAGAACGAATTGCCGTTCTCGCGCTCGGCGAAGAGTTTCGGCGGGGCGAACTCGACCGGCTGCTCGGCCGCAGGATTGAACCGGCCCGCGATCAGGTAGAGCGGCCCGCGCCGCTGGTACTCGCGCTTGCCGTCGAAATCGAAGGTGTTGTGGACGAGGGCGAAGTAGAAGCCGCTGGCGGACTCGCACCCTTTCCAGTCATAAATCGGACAGGGCGAACGCGGGTGCAGATAGGGCGTGCCGCCGTCGCGGTCCAAGAGCGGCCGGGGCTGCGACCAGGTCACACCGTCGTCACGGCTTTGCGTCCAGAAAGGATAGCCCGCGCTGGTGCGCATGATGCCGAAAAGCCGGCCGTCGGGCAGTTTGACGAGACCGACCTCTTCCGCTGCGTCGCCGAATTTCTCGTGGCTGACGCGCAGCACCTTCTCGTCGCCGGAAAACCAGCTCAGCCGGATCTCCTCGACCTTGGGATCGTCGTCGATGTTGTCAAACTGCAGGAATTCAATATAGCACCCGCCCCGCGTTGCGTCCGGCAGTTTGCCGTGGCGCGAGACGCCCACCAGATAACGTCCCTCTTTGCCCAGCCGAAGCGGGCGCTGCCAGTTGCACCAGCTCGGCGGCACCAGCGGGTCGGGGTCGTCCAGAACGCTGCGCTTCAGCGGCACCATCTTCGGAGCGGACCACGAGTCGCCCTTGTCGTCGGAATACGCGCCGAACATCTGGCCGCAGTGCGGTCCGCGGCTGGTGGTCTGCTGGTTCCACAGACAGTAGATGCGGCCGGACGCGCTGATCATCGGCTGCTGCCAGCTCGCCAGCAGCGCCGGATTTTTCTTGTTGGGCGAACCGGCCAGAATCACGGGGTCGCTCCAGCTCTCGCCCTTGTCTGTACTCTTCGAGAAGGCGATGTGCTGGTCGATGTCCGCCTCGCGCGAGGCCTGCGTCCAGAAGGCGTACAGCATGCCCGCGTGCTCGATCACCTGAAAGTGGTCGTTGTACGTGTCACCGGGGCGGGCGGGATCGCGCTTGGCCTTGTCGCGCGGCTGCCGTGGAATAAAGACCACGTAGTCGGGGCGGTTGACCAGAATGTCCTGCGCGTTCAACTTCGCGTCTAAGCGGGTTGAATCGGCATTCAGCGCCTCGACCACGCGCGCCACCCGCGCGTTCGGCACAAAGAAATCCTGACCCGCAAAATCGACGCCCGCCAGTACGACCCATTTCTTGAAGGTGAACGACTCGCCGCGCGTGACGGCTTTCTGATAGATGCGCACGGTGTCGACGGCGCTCTCTCCGAACAACTGGAACTGCGCCGGGGCCTGAATCCATGTGAACCCGCGCGCCTCCAGCTCGGCGGCGTTCGAACAGAACGCGCCCTTGATGGTCGGGTCCGGCGTGAGGACGGTGAGCAGGCCGCCTTTCGACACGGTGACGGGAACGCCACCTTCGATGGAGCCCATCAGCGCGGACATGCCCTTGAGGCCGGCAGGCGGCTGATGGTAGGTGAAGGCGCGGTCGGTGAAGACGGCGGAACCTTCTTCGATCATGCCGGGGCGTGCGCCGATGACCTTTTCCAGTGCCGCGCCAGGTCCGCTCAATAACGCGCGGGAAGTGAGCGGCTCAGCGTTGACGGCGAGCGCCGTGAGCAGAAGGCAAGGCAAGATTCGCATAGTGAAACTCCTTTTCGGTGAAGGTCTTATTTACTGAAAAAAAGCGGCACACCCCATTTACCGAAGGTGACGCTCTCGCCCTCGGCGCAGCGTTTCTGGAACAGCGTGCAGAAGTTGCGCGGGTTGGACGGATCGAACAGGCGCACCTCGGGCAGACGCGCCTTCTGGAAGCCTTGTTCCAGCAGGGCCTTGGCCACGCTGTCCGGATTGCGCTCCGGCATCGGGGTGAGCACCGCGACCGTTCCCGCGCGCGTGCAGCGCAGCGACTTGCTGCCGTTCATGGGGACACGCATAAAGCGCGCGCCTTTGAGCGCGGCCGGCAATTCTGCCAGGGTGTAGGCGCGGTCGGTGAAGAGCGTGGCGCCGGTTTCGAAGGCCGCAAATTCTAGGCCATCTGCGGCCAGCAGGCCCGCGCTGTCCGTCGCCAGCGGTGCGCCGTCGGCGTTGGCGTTGACCTGCGGCTTGGGCCGCTCGACGCCGCCCGAGCCCTCGCTCACGAGCTGGCGCAGGCGCACCGCCCTGGAAACCGGCTTGCCGGCCAGCACATCCTCTTCGCGGAAGGTCGCGAAGAGAATGTGGCGCGCGCCGGTGCGATCAAAATCGTAGGTGATGTAGATCGTGCCGTCTGCCGTCTGCTGGCCGTCGGGATAAGAGACACCGCCCCGCTCATCGAGCATCAGGCCGCCCTCCCAGCTCCGGCCGTCGTCCTTCGAAACAAAGGCGGTGAGATGCGAACGGCCGGTCTTCTTCTCGATCGGGCCGTGCTTCACAAGCAGCAGGTTGCCGGAGATCAGCCGCGTGATGAAGAAACGCGCCGAAGGATGCTGGATCGGCGACGGCTCCAGCGGCGACCATGTTGC
The DNA here is from genome assembly GCA_002071025.1 of Verrucomicrobia bacterium ADurb.Bin070. Lineage (GTDB taxonomy): Bacteria > Verrucomicrobiota > Kiritimatiellia > RFP12 > UBA1067 > DUPH01. Next base: position 4,759 of record MWEJ01000253.1, read on the forward strand.
GCCGCGGTCCGTCGAGACCGCCTCGCGGATGCCGGACTTGGTGCGCGTCAGACACCAGATCGAACCGTCCTTGCGCTCCACGAACATGTGCTCGTCAAAGAGACGGTCCTCCTTGGGCATGCCCGCGCCGCCGCGCACCGACCAGGTCTTGCCGCCGTCTGCGGAGACCACCATCTTCGAGCTGTTCTCCGAATACCAGGTGCAGACCGGCAGCGCCCACTCGCCTGACGAGAGCGTGATCGGCTTGCACATCATCACGCCTTGCGTGACGAACACGGGCGGGTGCCATGCGGTGTTTTCCGACGCGGGATCGTCGAGCACGATCATCCAGAGCGCGTCGGACGCCACGTTGTTGTACGGCATGGTGCGGTCGGACCACGTCCAGCGCAGCCGTCCGTCCGGCGCGAGCCACACTTCGGGATCGAAGGTGCGGCGCGGCCCTTCGCCGTCGGGGTCCACGGTGAGCAGTTCCTTCCACGTCTTGCCGCCGTCGCCGCTGGTGGCGAGCACCACATAGTTATTGTGATCCTCCCCCGGCGTGTGGCCGGCATACCAGGTCACCCAGAGCCGGCCGTTGGGCGCGACCGCCAGGCTGGAGATGCCGGTG
>MWEJ01000254.1 GCA_002071025.1 Verrucomicrobia bacterium ADurb.Bin070
ACGCTTTTCTCAATCCGGGGCGCAAAACCTCCCGTCAGAATGCCGCTCCCCATCATCTATCTTGAATCCCACCCCACGCAGGCGGGCGCATCCCCGATTCACTTGCCGTTGAGGTTTATAGTCTCGGGTTTCCAGTCCCGGTCACGCATCCTTCCTTCCTGCTTCTGTCTCTCAACCGGGCGGTCTCGCCGAGACCGCCGCAGAGGCGGGCCTCGATCGCGCGTTTCCAGTGAAAAAGATACGCAAGACTGGGGGCGCGGACGGCCCCGTCCGCAGGAAAGGCTGGCAACCGGTTCAACTTTCAGCGTTTCGGGTTGGCGTGAAACGGGCGGGCGTTCGTCCCGGCGGCGGTCTCGGCGAGACCGCCCTACCGATTTCGCGTTTCGCGTTCGCGTTCCATGCGCCTGAGCCGGTCGCCGGTTACGCCAACGCCTGCGGGTCTCCCTGTGCGCGTGATAAAGCCCCTCCCCTTACGGGTGCATCACTGCAGGGTCAGCACCGTGCCGACCGGCGCGACAGTCAGTTTCGCGTAGGTGTCGGTCACGCGCACGAGGGCCGTATAGCCGGCAGGCACCGGTGAAGGCGTGGCAGCGTCAAGCAGCGCCTGACGCGTCGCGGCATCGGCCGAAACGTAAGTGAAGAGCGTCCCATAGTAAGGATAGGCCGCCCCCTGCGGCAGCGTGAGCGTCACGGGGCCTGTCACCGTCAGCGCGCCGGCGACAGCCAGCGACGCGCTGTACAGTCCGCCGGCCTCGAACGTCACGGTGAGATCGCCGTTGACTGTCGCCGTGCCGGTCAGCTCCGCACCGGTGCGGATCACGATGTTGGTGATGCCGTCCAACGCGGCGCCGTCGAGATTGAGCGTGCCCTCTTCAACAATCAGCGCGCCGTCAACCGCCAGCGTGCCGGTGAGCGTCTGCACGGCCGCGCCACTCTTGACGACGGTGCCGGCGCCGCTGAATGTTCCGCTGAAGACCGTATCGACGGCAGCGCGTATGCCGAGTGTGCCGTTCGCGACCAGTTCGATCGCGCCGTCGCCGCTGAGCGACCCGACCGTCTCGCTTGTGCCGGAGACCGCGAGTTTGCCCGGCGCCGCCACCGTGGTCGGCGAGAGATCGGAGAAGATGTTCATCATCCCTTCCATGCCTTGCACCGACCATTGTCCGACCAGCGCCTTGCGCGCGGTCGTGATCAGCGCGGTGTTGGCAGAATAGTTTTGCGAATCCACCACGGTCCACGTCGTCCCATCCGTGCTGACCTCGACCGTCCAAACGATCACATCCCGTCCGGTCGCGTCATTCGCGGTATACCACGCATAGCCGTTGAACAGCAGCGCTGCCGGAAATTCGAGAACCAAGGGCTGCAGCGGCGACGTGCTGTTGTGGTAAAACTTGGTTTCCACGGTGCCGTCGATCGCCTTTTCAGGCCCTTCCACACCTGCTGCCTTGCCCGGGCTAGTCGCCAGCGTGCCGACGGGATACGGCACATCAATGCCGCCCAAGGTCAGGCGGAATTCTGAGAGCTGGTAGCCTGTTCCGGCATGGGCTCCGTCGGGACGGGTCATGGTGGGCTTGAAACGGACGAATCGGGTCCGGACCGCCGAGACCACCATCGCCGTGCCGGCCTCGATCCGGGTCGCACCGGTATAGGTGCTGTTCGTGCCGGAGTAGTAGGTTTCTCCGGTTCCGGTCTGCGTCAGCCCCAGCGCGGCGGCACCGTCCTGAAGCGAGCCCATAAACATGTCGGCACCGGCATTCGTCACGACCAGCGACGCCGGCAGCGCGCCGTCATTGCGGACCGCGGTGCTGATGTCCTTGGGCACGATGACAGCATCCGCGCCGTCGGCCGCTTGCAACGCAACGACGCCTTGGCCCGAGACCGTCCCCGTGAAAGCCCCGTAATCCGTCAGGGAAATCACGCTGTTGTTCTCGGCGTGCAGCCGGCCGGTGCCGGCAAGCGCGCTGAACCCGGCGTTGAAATTATTGATCGCCAGCCGCCCGTCCTGTCCAATTACGACCGGCTGGTCAATCGACGTCCCAGCGCCGCCGAACCATTTTTCGTTCAAATACGTTTCGACCGATTGCCGCTCCTCCGTCGTCAGCACGCGGTTATACACCAGCACCTCGCCGACATACCCGGCGAAGTAGCGGGCATATTGGGAACTGAACCAGTAGTCGCCGAGGGCCGCGCGGAACTCGCGGGTCGTGGAGCTGACGGCCGAGAGAATATGCAGCGGCTGGCTGGCGAATGAGTAACCCGCCACGCCATTGATCGCCATCTCGCCGTTGAAAGAGAAGTCATTCTGGTCCGCGCTGTTTCCGGTGTGCCGCCACGTGGTGGAAGAATTGAGGCGCACTCCATTCTTATCTTGGAACGATTCCCCCCAGAGGCCACCCAAGCTTACGTAACTGGTCATACGGTTGACGATAAACACTGTACGGGCCTGTGCCGTCTTGCTGGCTTCCAGCCGCGTGCGCACCGCGCCGTCGCCGAACAGCACGGCCGGCTTACCGTTGATCGCGTTTTCCACCCATTTCGGTCGGTTCGCCGGGTTGGACTGCGTAAAATGGACACCCGCCCCGGACGCATCATTCCACGCCGCAACAAAACCGTTGGACAGCGCAAAGGCGCTCGGCTCCGAGGCATCCAACCAATAAGAGAGTCCGTCCTTTAGCGGCACAGGCTTAGAGATGCGAAGCGTGCCCGCCTCCACCTGCATGCCGCCCGAATAGGCGATCGAAGCAATGGGGAAGGTAAAGTCGCCGGTCCCGATTTTTGTCAACGCAAGCGTGGCCGGACCGTCACTGATCGTGCCGGTGAACGCGGATGAGACATTGCCGGCACCGACGGTCAGCGTCACCGCCTGCTCGCCGCTGTTCGTGACGCTGCCGCCGGCCAGCGTGTTAGTGAGCACGCCGAGCGTTTCAGAGCGTCCGTTTAAATCCAGCACGCCGCCCGAAAGTGTCACGCCGCCGCCGATCTGGTTACCTGTATCACCGGTCAGTACCACACGCGTGCCGGGCTCGGCACCGATCACGTCTTGGACGGCATAGGCGTCAGCCGCGCCGCTCTTGGCGAGCGCGAGGGTGCCGCCGCGCACATGCACGCGCAAGCTTGTATTCTGAGCGATGCCGCCGAGCGCCAGGGTGCCGTCGCCCCATTTCGACACATTGGCCACGCCCGTGACGGCACCGTTGACCGTCATCGACTCACCGGCGCCGCTCACCTCGAAACCGCCCCCCTGCGCGATGACCGGTGTGGCGGCCAGCAGCAGATCGCCTCCGACCGGATTCACCAGGCGTCCGCCATTCAGGTGCACCGTCGCACCGCCCAACGCGGTTTCATTGGCCGGCATTACGCGCCCGCTGTCGATCCGGATCGTGCCGGACAAAGCGGAACCGGAGTCGGCCAAGACCAGATCACCGGCACCGTCCTTGACAGCCGTACCGGTTCCGGTCAACGCGCCCGTGTAGGTGATCGTACCGGCACCGGTGAAACGGGCGGTGCCGCCGTTCACTGCGACATCGTTGGCAAAGGTTTGCGGCGCCGCGCTGTTGGTGAGGCGATTGTCTTCGAAGCGCATCGTGTCGAACCACACGGCGGTTCCCGCGTTCGCGGTGACCGAGCCGTCGCCGCCGACCGAATCGTCCCGCACCACGCGCACCGAGTAAACGGTCAGATTCAGCGCGGAGGGTCCCAGCAGCGCGGTGCCGTCCAGCGCGAGGTCCGCGCCGGCCGCGATCGTATACGGCGTCTCCGGCAGGCGGCGCAGCCAGACGCGGTTGGTGAGCACCAGGCCGCCGGCGCTCGCGATCTTCGCATCCAGCACCGACGGCCAGACGCCTGCCGAACCGAAGCACAGCGGCAGTCCGCCGTTGTCGACGGTCAAGACCGGTTCGGGCGAGCCCGCCGTCAACGTGCTGACACCGCACGCCATGACCAGACTTCCGGCCGCAGCGGGTGCCGTCAGTGTGCCGTCCTGCGCCAATACCAGCATGCCGGACAAGACATTCTCGGGACCGTCTGTCACCAGATCCGGCCCGCCATCGCCCGTGAACATCCGTGCCCGCGCCAGTTCAGCAGCGTTGGTGAAACCGCCGTTCCCGGCATCATACAAGATGCCGTTGCGGAAGCCTCCCTGCGGCCCCACGTTACCGCCGCCCTGCGCATAACGAAGCTCGACGGCATGCCAGCCCGCGGCCAGCGCGACATCATTGGTGACCTGCCGCGTGCCCGAATTGTTGTTCCAAAGCAGCGGAACCCCGTCGATCGCCAGATAGCCGCCGTCATCAAAGTATTTGGCAAAGCTGTAGATGCCTGCATCGGCCAGATGCCACCGGCCGCGATACACATACTGCGTGTTGTACGGGAAGGCGTTGACATCGGTGGTGCTGCCCTTTTCGGGCGTCAGCCGCCAACCGGTGTAGGTCAACGGGGCGTTGAGATCGATCTGTGCGCTTGCACTCTTGTATTCATCGAATCCGGAAGGCCTGGCCACTTGCACGTCGCCGCCGTCAAACACGACCGTACCGCCGTCCATCACATTCGGTCCGCCGACCACCAACGTGCCGGCCTTCACCCGGAGGGTGCCGTTCTCGATGCGTGCGCCAATCGCGCTGAACGTGCCGCTGCCCTGCTTCTCGATCGTCGCGCCGCCGTTGAGCGTGCCGCGCCAGTCGCTGTCCTCATCCAGACCGCCCACACTCAGCATGCCTTGACCCGCGACGGACGAGGTGATCTGCGCCCGGGGACCGGATGAGAGCGTGTTAACCGTCTCGCTTTTGCCGGCCAGATCAAGCGTGACAGAGGGCAGCGTATTGTTGAAACTAGACCACGGATTGATCGACAGTCCGCCTTTGCCGGCACCGTGCGGCAGCACTTCATCCTGTCCCAACTGCAACAGGCCGCGAGTGGAAGCGTTGGCGCCGGGACCGTTTGTGCCGAGCACGGTGCCCCCGCTGTAATCATTCGCGGGGTTGTTGAGAATCAGCGGCGAGAATTCGTAATTGATTCCCAGCATGCCGCTTCCGGTGATCGGACTGTCCACGCGCATGGAGCCGCCCTCGTAGCCGGCACCGAGAAACCCGCCGCGCGGCGAGAGCGTGATGCCGCGATTCGCGTGGATGGCCATCAAATAATTGCCGTCATCATTCTGCAGGCCGCCGTTGTCCAGGAGAATGGCGTCCGGCACATAGGCGGCCGGCACAGGCCCGAAACCGCTGTCGCGCGCCACGCGCGCATTGCCGTTTGAAACAATCGTGCGGCCGGTGAACAGATTATCGTCACCGAGAAAGGTACGCCCCAAACCGGTGATTGTGACATCCGTGTTGCCGGACAGCGTGGTGCCGCGCAGAT
>MWEJ01000255.1 GCA_002071025.1 Verrucomicrobia bacterium ADurb.Bin070
GGAGGTCGAAGCCGGCAAGCTTGAAACGGACGCGTTTCACACCTGCCTGCTGCCCGACGCCTTTGCGCTCTCCGACCGCGAGGCGCGCGCCCTGCTCGCCTTCGCGCGGAAACCCGGCAACCGCCTGCTCTACACTGGCGAGCCGGGCATCTTCCACGCCAACGGCACGCCGCGCGCGCAGCCGCTCTTCACCGCGAGCACGCAGACAATCGAGCAACTCGTCGCCGCACTGCCTGCGCCTGCCGTCCGCCTCACCACGCCCGGCAACGGCGTCTGCATCTACCGGTTTCGCGAGGGGCCGGCCCGGCTCTTCGCGCTGGAACAGCGGCAGCAGGGACAGCTCAGCGACGATGTCACGGCGCACGATTTGCCGGCACGGCGCGACGCGGTGCGCGTGACCTTCGCATACGGCGAGCGCCGGCCGCTCTTTGATCTCCGCACCGGCGCGCAAGTCGGGACGGAGGGCGCCGCCGAAATCGATGTACCGTTCGAGCGTCCCGCGCTTCTCGGGTTTGCCGAAGCGTTGCAGCCGCAGTAATGTCAGCGGGCATCGCGCGCACCGCTGACACGCCGCCGGCCGCTCGGCAGCCGTTCTTTGTCAGGCGCCGGCAGGCGGCAGGCGTTCCAATTCGCGGACTGCCGGCAGGAGGCGGTCATACACGGCGGCATTCGCGGCGCGCGGCAGGCACACGTCGGCTACGGGCGAAAAATGCGCGGTCATTTCCGCAAGCGAGACGCCATCCGCATGCGCCGCCAGCATGGCGCTGCCCAACGCGGCAGAATCCGCCACCGCGATGCTCTCGACCCGCGCCTGGAAAACATCCGCCAGCGTCTGCCGGATGCCGGGGCTGCGTGACGCCCCGCCCGTCACCCGCAACGTGTCGAAACGCCCGATCCACTCGGCATGGGCGCGCAGCGCCAAGGCCTGCGCCTCAACCACCGCGCGGACCCGCACCTCCGGCGCGGCTTGCGCAAAATCAAAACAGGCGCGCACGCCGGACGTCAGCACCGGCGGCGTGATCTCGGGAACAAACCAGGGCAGCGCCAGCCGCCCTTCATTGCCGGGGGGCGTGCGTTCAAACGCCGTGCGGTCGAAAAAGGTCCAGTCCACACCCGCCTCCTGACGCACGCGGTCGCGCGCCAGCGAGCCGTTCTTGAAACAGGCCAAGCTCATAAAGCCTCCGGCCGGATTGCCGAACACATGGCCGCATCCGGCGGGGTCGGTCCGGAAAGCGTCCAGGGCTGCAAAAAACGTATCGCTCGTGCCGAGGCTCACCACCGCCACGCCCGTCCCCCACGCCCCGGTGCCGACCAAGCTCGCGGGATTGTCGCCGGTCCAGACCGCCACAGGAATGCCGGGGCGAAGTCCGTATTTCGCGAAATACCGATGCAGGCCGCCGGCTGCGCCGCACCCGACCGGCGGCAGTTTGTCCATCAGCCCGGGCGCCGTAAACGACGCGATCGCCTCGTCCCACGCCAGCGTGCGCAGATTGAGCAGATTCATGCCGGCGCCGTCCCCCGAATCGATCGGCGCATCGCGTCCGATCAGCACCGAGCAGAGAAACGAACTGACCAAATGGATGCGGGCGGTCTGCGCGTACCGCTCCGGCTCTGCCTTCGCGAATTTGCGGATCTGCGGTCCGGCAAACCGCTCGATCGCCGGCGAGCCGGTCTCCGCCTGCAGCCGCGCGCCGAAGCGAGCCTCGAGTTCGCGGCATTCGCACGAGGTTGAGCTGTCCATCCAAATCGGGCTTGACGGCCGTGCCAGCGCCGGCGCGATCTGATCTGGCAGCGCACGTTCGGGGTCCAGCGAGGCCAGCACCGCTTCGAACCGGCTGTTCAGATAAACAGACCCGTGCTGCTGACCGTCGCCGCCGACGGCAGCGATGCGCCCCATGTCCACGCCAGACTTCAGCAGCCGTTCCAACACCTTGTCCAACGCCGCCAGCCACATCAGGGGATCCGCATGCTTCACCAAGGGGTCCGCATGGGCCAGCACCCCGTCAGGGCAACGGTACTGCGGCAAATCTGTGCCGAACGTGACATTGGCACCGCCCGCGACGCAGCCGGTCTCAGGGTCGATCACCACGGCCTTCATGCTTTGCGTGCTGCTGTCCAGACCCAGATAATATGCCATCGCTGACCTCGTTGCTACGCGTGAAGGAGCTTGCCCGTAACCGATGCGCTCCCGAGTGTTGGTCAGCGTATCACACACGGTCCGTCTGTTCAAGCCATGCCCACCTGTGGTATTCTTCATGAATCACATCCTAACTTTTCAGTTCTAACACCCAACCCCTGATGTCCCGCGATGCTCGTTCAGTTGTCCGTCAAAAATCTGGCCATCGTCGAATCGGCTGAGGTCACGTTCGGCGCCGGCCTCAACATCATCACCGGCGAAACCGGCGCGGGCAAATCGGTGCTCATGGGCGCCTTGGATCTGGTGCTCGGCGGGCGCGCCGACAAATCGGCCATCCGCGAGGGAGCCTCCGAGGCCTGGGTGGAGGCCGCCTTCAGTCTCGCCGACAGCCGCGCAGCCGACCGCCTGCTTGATGACGCCGGTCTGCCGGCGTGCGAAGAGGGCGCGCTGCTGGTGCGACGCTCGATCGCCGCCGCAGGCGCGGGCCGCTGCCTGGTCAACGACACGCCGGCCACAGTTCAGACGCTGCGCCGCTTGGGTAGCCTGCTGGTCGACATCCATGGCCCCTATGACCATCAGTCGCTGCTCGACGCGGATTTCCAGCGTGACGTGCTTGATGCTTACGGCCACTGCGCCTCCGTGCGCGACGCCTACGGCGAGTCGTGGCGCGGGCTTCAGGCCCTGCGCGCGCGCCTGGACGACCTGCAGGGCGATTCCGCTGACATCGCGTCCGAGATCGACCGCCTGCAGTTCATGGTCGATGAAATCGCGCAGGCTGAATTGAGCGAGGCCGACGAAGAGCCCTTGCTCGCCCAACACGCCGAGGCCGCCAACGCCGAGCAAATCCTCGCGCTGGGCACAGAAATCTGCAACGGGCTGACCGACGGCGAGCGCTCGGCCTTCGACCTGTTGGCCGAGATTCAGACGCAGCTCGCCGAGCTGGCGCGCATCCTCCCGGAAGCTGCCGCCTGGCGCGCCGATGCGCAAACCGCCGCCGTCCAACTCCAGGAACTGGGGCGCGCCGTCAGCGACCGGCTCAGCCGGGTTGAGGCCGACCCCGACCGCCTCCAGCAGCTCGAGGCGCGCATGGCCTTGGTCCAACGGCTGAAGCGCAAATACGGGCACACCGTCGGCGAGGTTCTGGCCACGCTCGCCCGGCATCAGGCACGCCTGTACGACCTCGCGACACGCACCGAGCAGGTCGAGCGGTTGCAGGCCGAGATCGCGGAGGCTGCGGATGCCCTCACCCGTAAGGCCGCCGCACTCACCAAGAGCCGCGCGCAGGCCGCCGGCAGACTAGCCCGCGCGATCACCGGCGAGCTGCACGACCTGGGGTTTCTCAAATCCGGCTTCTCGGTCGACCTCGCGGCCTGCGCTCCGGGACCGCACGGCGCGGACCTCGTCACGTTCGGCTTTGCCCCGAACCCCGGCGAGCCGATGCGGCCGCTGAAAGCCATCGCCTCCAGCGGCGAAATCGCGCGCGTGATGCTCGCCGTCAAAGCGGTGCTCGCCGCGCACGACAGCATCCCCGTGCTGGTGTTCGACGAGATCGACGCCAACATCGGCGGCGAGGTCGGGCGTGTCGTGGGCCAGAAGCTGCGTCATGTGGCGGCGACCCATCAGGTCATCTCTATCACGCACCTGCCGCAGTCCGCCGTCTACGGCCACCAGCACTATGTGGTTTCGAAAGAGGTGGCCAAAGGCCGTACGCGCATGCGGATCGAGGCCCTCGACGACGCGCGCCGCGTCGATGAGATCGCGCGCATGCTGGGCGGCAAAGGGCTCACCAGCGTGATCGAGAGCCACGCCCGCGAACTGCTCGCCTCGGCGAGCGGGCCGCAAGCCGGCCAATGAGAGGAGACTGACTATGACACGACAGTGGGCGGCAGGAATCATGGCGGCGGGCATCTTTACGGCGTGCGCCGCGTACGGCGCGGAGACGCCGCTTCCGGACGAGGCGGGCAAAAAAGCCCCGCTGGGATGCGAGCCGTTCCCCAGCCGGCTGCACCAGTTCGTGTGGCGCAACTGGAGCGTGGTGCCGCAGGCACGACTGGCCACGGTCCTCGCCACGACACCCGAAAACGTGGCGCAGGTCGCGGCTTCCATGGGGCTGCCGCCGCAAGGCGCGATCCTGCCGGCGTGGCAGGACAAGGGCTATATCACGGTGGTGCGGCGCAACTGGCACCTGCTGCCCTACGACCAGCTTCTGACCCTCACCGGCCTCACGCGCGAGCGGCTGCGTTACGCCTTGATGGAGGATGATTTCCTCTTCATCAAGCTCGGCAGCGTCAAGCCTGCCTGCCCGCCGCTGCGCTACGCGCCGCCTTCTGAAGCGGAACGCGCGGCAGCCGAACAGCTCGCCGCCTGGCTGCGCGAGGAGGGCGTCGCGGCGAGCCTGCGCGAACCCGAAGAACCACGCTTCGCTTTTATCGATCGGCTCTCGCGGCCTGATCCCGCACTCGCCGCCGCGCCGCCGTCGGACAACTCCCCCTTCGGCCTGCGTTTTATTTTCTCGTACTTTGCTGAGTACGGCGATCCGCTCTTTGATCCGGAAGTCGCCTCGTATCCCGAGGGGCTGCTGCAGCGTCTCGCGACGGCCGGCGTGAACGGCGTGTGGGTCCACACTGTGCTGCGTACGCTGGCGAAAGATCCCGCCTTCCCGGAGTTCGGCGAGGGCTGCGAACAGCGGATCGCGGGACTGCGCACGCTGGTGGCGCGCGCCGGCAAGTACGGCCTGAACGTTTATCTCTATCTGAACGAACCGCGCACGATGCACCATGCGTTCTTTGAGGCCAGGCCGGAACGTGCCGCCCTGCGCGGGGTCGCGGCCGCCGGCGACACCGCGCGGCTCTGCACGTCGCATCCGGAGGTGCGGCGCTGGATGTCCGACGCGCTGGCCACCGTGTTCACCCAGGTGCCGGGGCTTGGCGGCGTCTTCTCCATCACCGCCTCCGAGAACCCCACCAGTTGCGCGTCGCACCGGCAGCAGGCGCAGTGCGAGCGGTGCAAGCAGCGTTCGTATGCCGAGATCATCGCCGAAGTGAACGCGACGATCGCGCAGGGCGTGGCGCGCGGCAATCCCGAGGCCAAGGTTCTGGCTTGGGATTGGGGCTGGGACGACACCCAGGCCGCCGAGATCATCGCGCGCCTGCCCAAGAACTGCTGGGTGCAGTCGGTCAGCGAATGGTCGCTGCCGATCACCCGCGGCGGC
>MWEJ01000256.1 GCA_002071025.1 Verrucomicrobia bacterium ADurb.Bin070
ACGTTCAGCAAAGGGGGCGACCTCTTTTGCCTGGACGCGCGCGACGGCCGCGTGCTCTGGTCGCGCGCCTTCGCCCCGTGGCCGTGGCGCGAAGGGGACTGGAAGAACACCTGGCGGTATGCGGGATCGCCGCTGGTCGCGGGCGGACGGCTGGTGATGAGCCTGGGCGAGGCGGGCACCGCGTTCGACGCGCGCACCGGCGCGACCGTGTGGGAAAGTCCCGCAGGACACCCCGGGTATGCGTCGCCGGTGCCGTTCCGCGCGGGCGAGACCGACGCGCTCGCCTTTTTTGCCGGCCACGCGGTGATCGGCGCCGAAGCCGCGACCGGACGGCGGTTGTGGCAGATCCCGTGGCGGACGGAGTGGGACATGAACGCGGCCGATCCGATCATCCATGGCGGACGCCTGTTTGTGTCGTCCGGCAACGGGACAGGCTGCGCGCTGTATGACCTTGCCGCGTCGCCGCCGCGCGAGGTCTGGCGCACGAAGCACCTGCGCCTGCCGATGAACAGCGCGGTGTTGTGGCAGGGACACCTCTACGGATTCAACGATGAAAACCTGACCTGTGTGGCCTGGGAAACGGGCGCGGCACGCTGGTCTGAGCGCTCGCTGCGACGCGGTGCGCTGATGCTGACGGCTGACGGCCGGCTGCTGCTGCTGAGCGAGAACGGACAGCTTGCGGTGGCGCAGGCCGCGCCGGAGGCCTTCCGGCCGCTGGCGCGCGCACGCATCCTGAAGGGGCGCTGCTGGAGTGCGCCGGTGCTGGCGAACGGGCTGCTCTACGCGCGCAACGCCCAGGGCGAAGCGGTGTGCCTCGATCTCCGTCCGTGAACCGGTGGCCGTTCCGGGCTCAGCGCACCGCGACCGGCCCGTCAAATGCCACGCCGTCCCACTCAGCCGCGCTGACGCCGTGCTTCCGGAAAGCGATGCGCAGCGTCTTGCCGCCGCGCGTGACACGCAGGCCGCAGGCGGTCGGAGAGTCGATGCGTTCAGCCTGCCAAGGCTCCTCTTTGCCGGCGCGCGCGGGGATCAGCAGCGTGAGGGTGTCGCTGGTCATGACCGGCCGGCGCATCGCGGCCTCGACATGCCACTGGTTGGGGAACGGCGCGCGCCCGTTGCGCATCTTGGGCGGCGGGGTGAAGCCGTCGGTCTGTGTGAAGGCAAGCGGTTGGAGCGCGAAATAGCGGACCGCAAGGCTGGCGTTCTTCTGGGTGAGCCGCAGGGTCTGCGCGGCTTCGTCGAGCGTGAAGGCGCTGAGCCCGTGCAGCATGAACTGGAAAGTGGCGGGCGCGGGTGCGGCGAAATCATCGTAGAGCACCACGAGGTCGGGTTTGATGAAGAGCACGGCGCGTTCGGCCCGCGTCACGGCACCGGTGTAGGCGGCAGTCGCCTCGCCGCGCACATAGTCCCAATCCGGGGTCAAGCGCGCGTCGAGGATGCGCCCCGTGGCAGTGGCCGCGTGCATGAGCGGGTTGGCCCCGTTGACGAGCACCGTGTTCTGGGAGCGTGCGGCGTGCGCCCATTTGTAGTGGAACGCGCTGCCGTGCAGGTCGCGGAGGGTGCAGGCGGGCAGCAGGCAGTCGCCGAAGGCGTTCAGTTGGATGCCGAGCTGCGCGTTGTGGCCATGGCTGCTGGTGCCGAAAGGGTCGGCCTTGAAGAGCAGGTGAACATCATCGCGGCTGTCGAGCAAGGTCGCGTGCAGACTGGCGACGCCCGTGCCGCGGAAAACCATCGACTGCGGCCGGTCGGTCGGCGGGACGGGCGCGGGCAGCGGCGGCAGATTGGCGGCGTAGAGGAAGCCGGTGACGCCGCCGGGTTCGCGTGTGCGGGTCTGCTGGAGCCACCACGACCAGTGGCCGGCCGCGGCGGCACCGGCGGGATCAGCCCCTTTCATGCGGGCGAAATAGTGGAGGAAGGCGCAGGAGGCCGGGCGGTAGGAAAGGTCGCCGAAGCCGGCGTTGGGCGAGTGGGGCGGCACGACATAGAGCGGAAGGTTGCCGATCTGGTTGAAGAACGGTTTCTTGAGGCCGTCGATGCCGAGCGCGCTGTGCGCGACCTGCATCCAGGTGGTGACTTTGGTCATGTAGCCGGTGAGATAGCTGGCGCCCTCGTGCCAGCCGCCGTCGTCATCCGACCAGACAGGGTAGGCGGCGTAGAATTTGTTCACGGCGTAATCGAGCCAGGTCTCGGCCTCCGGCACCTCGCCGTGGAAGGCGATGGCGACTTCGGCGATCTTGTGCCAGATGCGGTTACCGTGGCTGTTGAGCGGGCGTGTCAGGTGGCCGTTGCCGTGGCCGACCTCGCCGCTCTTCCAGGCGTCGGCCACGCGGCGCGACCACACCGTGCGGAAGCGGGTGCGCTCCGACTCGGTGAGCATGTCGTAGAGCCAGTCATAGGCGCGCGCGGGACGGTAGAGCACGGCTTTGGCGGCCTCGCAGTTCAACGCGAAATTGCTGGGGCCGTCCGGATCCCACGCGGTGAGGGCCATCAGGAACGAGCGGGCGGCCTCGCCATAGCGCGCGTCTTGGGTCATCAGCCAGACGAAGGCGAGCAGCTCGGCCTCGCTGCTGGCGCGGTCGCCGATTTCGCGGTTGGGCCACCAATGTTTGACGGCCTCGTCGTCCTCTTTGTTGCGGGCCGACCCGCGGTGGACGGGTTCGGACGCCGGACCTTTCTTGATCAGGGCGTCGGCCTCTTTGCGCAGTGCGGCGAAACGTGCGGCGGCGGGTCCCTCCTGGGTGGCTGCGCGCAGCCGCGGCAGGTCTTCCGGGCGCAGGAAGAGGCGCGGATGCCGGGCCGGCAGCCGCTCGCGCTGCTGGGCGCGCGTCGGCATGGGGAAGGGGATCGCGCTGTCCGGGACGGTGACGCGCCGCACCGCGCTCCACGCCGCCACCTCCTGCTTGGCGGTGGTGAACCGATAGCGCCAGAACCAGACGCCCGGCTTAAGCGGCTCATGGTGGGTGTAGACGCACCAAGGCACCTTCTTGGCAGAGCCGGGCGCGGCGAAGTCGCGCGTTTGCGACCATTCGATGTCATACTGCGCGGCGCGTTTGTCGTGAATCCAAGTGAAGGAGGGGGGATTCATGACCGACGTAGAACCGTCGGCTGGCCGATAGCCCCACTCGTCTGCGCGCGCGGGCCGATTGTCGATCTCGAGCGCCGCATAACCCAGAGCGTGAATGAACAAGACCGTCGCCAATGCGCATCCAATACGTTTCATGCCCGTATGGTAAAGGAAATCGCGGTGTCGGGTCAACGGGGTCACGTTCGCCATTGCCACCTGCGGGGCTGAACCGCTACACTGGCGGCATGATTATTCGAACCCTCAGCATGACCCTCAGTGACGCGGAAATCATGGTGGCCGCCACCCGCGCGTTTGAAGCCAACAAAGCGAACATTCCCGCCGAGGCGCGCGGCAAGGTCAAGAGCCTCACTCTCGCGTTCCGTCCCGATACGGTGGTGATTACCGGCACGCTCAGCATGGGGTTCATCCCGATGCCGTTTGAAGCGCACTGCGAGCCGTCGGTCCGCCCGGACGGCGAGACGCTGGCGCTGCGCATCGCCAAGGTCAAGGCCGCGTTTTTCACCGGCGACGGTTCGTCCATCCTTTCCGCGCTGATGAACCAGCTCCAGGCGGTACCCGAAGTCGCCGCCGAAAATGACACGCTGCTGGTGCGCCTGCCGCAGCTCCTCGCGCGGCGCGGCGTGGCCGTGGAGGGCCGGCTGAGCGATGTCCGCGTCGAGCCCGGCGCACTGCATGTCACGATCGGCTGACGACACAGTGTCCCCTTTGCTCGTTCAAGGAGGGGCCGAATGATTGTCCCCTTGTCAGCGGCTGTAGTCAACTGAGCGTCACATGCAACAGCGCTAAACTGACAGGAAGGATGCGGGCTTTCACGGTGCGGCAATACGCGAGGCTAAACCAGGCGCCAGCCGCTGAAAACCCCGAATGTTAAAGGTGTAAATCCGTTCTGCCGACACCGATCTGGCGCACTCCAGCAGCAAGGCATCATAGATGATGCCGCCCGACAAGCCGAGTCCCGCACATCGCGAAGCCGCATGCTCATACATCTTTACTGTTACAGCCACCCTGCGAAAACATGACAGCACGTTGGCTTCAACAATCATCTGCGCTTCAGCGGGCACGATCTTGGGCTGGACAGGCAGGTTGGTCAGCACGGAATATACCTCCGTCACGCTGTGAGCGGAAATCAAATATTCATCTTTCCTCAGACTCGCCGCCTCAAGGATCGGTTGAGCCCGGTTGAAATGCGGATGATGCCTTACGCTTCCAGCAACCAGCACGGAGGTGTCGCAAAACACCTTCATAGCGGACCGCCCCAAACCTGCCGGTCGCACCCTCGATCACCATGTCTGAAACACGCCGAGCCAGCGGCGGCTGTTCGACTCGCTGCCGACCACTTTCAGCAGCAGCGGCTCTCCCGGCGTCACCAGAGCGGACGGCAGCGTCAGCGTGAACGTGCCGTATTCGGCGGTCGCGGTGTCGCGCACGTATGTGAGCGTCACGGATTTGTCGGCATTGGCCCACTCTGCGTCGCGTTCGCTGATCGCCGGAATATCGATCACCTTGCTGTCTCCGACATAGAGCGCGAAACTCGCCTGCGGCTCCGCAAAGTAGCCCATGCCGCCCAGCCAAGTCACGGCGGTCTGTGGTTTTGCCCGCGCACCGGCGGGCATCGGCCGCGTCTTCCAGACCAGTTCGTTCTTGCCGGACATGGCCCGGGCCACATCGAGCTGATTCACGCCCAGAGGCATATCATCATGCCCGCTGTCACCTGCCCTGACCGTCTCCTGCCAACCATTGTGATCCCCGGTCGCCACCTTTACGGTGCCTTTGGGATTGAACGCATCCGAACGCGCGTAACGGATCAGCCCGTCCAGCAGGCAGGTGCCCTCCGGCGTGCCGGACAGCACATCCAGCCCGAATGTCATCAGCGCGCGACCCGCGACCATGCGCGCTTCGGC
Source organism: Verrucomicrobia bacterium ADurb.Bin070 (assembly GCA_002071025.1). Lineage (GTDB taxonomy): Bacteria > Verrucomicrobiota > Kiritimatiellia > RFP12 > UBA1067 > DUPH01. The sequence goes on from MWEJ01000256.1 coordinate 4,987, forward strand.
GGCGTACAGGAAGTAGCCTTGGCCGCCTTCGCCGACCACGATCATCTCATCCGGCAGGATGCCCGCAAACGGCAGCGGCCGACCCTGCTTCAAGATCCGGAACGACAGCGGCGAGAGCGTCCCGTCGTGTGGGAAATCGCCGAGCGCGGGATGCCGCGCGAAGGCCGTCCCCACCTGATTCCCCATCGACCACCACCCCAGACTCACGTTGGGCTGGCCTTCCGTGCCGTTGATCAGGATCACACGCCGGCCGGCCGCCAGGGCCGCGCCGGCATCCGGCGCCCCGAACCTTGAGATCAGCAGCCCGGCCTTCTCCGCTTCAGGCGTTCCGGACACGGCAAGTCCCGTGAA
>MWEJ01000257.1 GCA_002071025.1 Verrucomicrobia bacterium ADurb.Bin070
TCGGGGTATTGCTCCACCACCACCATCAAGCGGTCGAGCACGCCGCGCAGCGCACCTTCGGCGCCAGCCAGCGCGCGCATGGCCGAGCCGTCGGCCGGTGCCGCGGCGGCGGCCTTGGCTGCGGCCGCCGCCTGATTGCGCGCCGCAATCACGGCCTCGAGCGTTTCGCGCTCATGCTTCATATAGCCTTTGGCGGTTTCCACCAGATTGGGAATCAGGTCGTAACGCCGTTTCAACTGCACGTCGATCTGGGCAAACGCGTTTTTAAACCGGTTCCGCGCCTGCACCAAGCCGTTATACACACCGATCGCCCATCCCGCGAACAACACAGGCATGCCGATCACGATGGCCAGCATCATCATGCTCATACGTAGTTCCCTTCCGTAAGATGGGGCCAGTATAGCACCCCGCCAAAGTCACTCCAACACGAAACGGCCATCGGGGCGCATCCGTGTACGTAAACGTGTACCGCTTCGCTGTGAACGTGTGCGTCATCACCAGAAACCCCAGCAGTCCGTGAAACGGATGCACCCTATGATGACACAAGTTGCCAGAAGGCCCTGCACCGCGCTATACTGCCTCATCAGTGGGTGCTTCGAGGCAGGCAAATCGGGAGTCGCGGGCGTCTTCGCCCGCAACACCGTTTTCTCCTTAAAAAAACCTTCTTGCGGGAGAATTGGGCATGACGATCCGGACATTCTTTGACACAGCCGTTACACAGGCACCTGACGCGCCGGCGCAGCGTTTCTTTCAAGACGGCCAATGGACGACGCGGTCTTACCGAGCGTTGAGGGAGCGGGTCGTGCGCGCGGTGTCGCTCGTCCAGGAGCTCGGCATCGAGCCGGGGCGCCAGCAGGTGGCGCTGATGCTGGAGAACAGCCCGGAGTGGCAGGAGATCTATCTGGCGCTGGCCTGCGTAGGCGTGGCGGCGGTGCCGCTGGACCCCAAACTGCGCGAACAGGAGATCACGCACATCCTTGCCGACTCCGAATCCGTCGCGATTTTCGCAGGCGCCAAATCAAGGGACGTCGTCCTGCGCGCGCTTGCCGACCTTCCCGGCGTGCGCGCGGTCATCTGGGTGGGAGAGGGCGACGCGGACGCGGCAGACGGCGCAGACGGTCGGACGCATCGCTCTTATAACGCCTGCATGGCGCAGGCTGATGCGGCGTCTCTGCGCGCGGCGGAGGCTTGGCTGACCGTTCACGCGCCGCATCCCGGCGACATCGCCTCGATCATTTACACTTCGGGCACCACGGGCAAGCCCAAAGGTGCCATGCTGACGCACGCCAATTTCACGTCGAATGTCGCCGCCACGGTCGAACGGGTCGGGTTTTATCCGACAGATAACTTCCTGAATGTGCTGCCGCTGTTTCATGCGTTTTCGTTCACGGCTAATTTCATGCTGCCGCTCGGCGTCCGCGGCTGCTGCAGCTTTGTGCGTTCCGTGCGGACGATCGCCGAGGACATGGCGGTGCTGCAGCCGACCGTCCTGCTGGCGGTGCCGCTGATGGCGGAGAAGCTGTACGCGCGCATTGCGGAAAAACTTAAGAAAAGCCTGCTCGCGCGCGGACTGCTGGGCATCGGTCTCAAGCGCGTGATCAGCAAGAAAGTGATCGAGTCGTTTGGCGGCAAATTGCGGCTGCTGGGCATCGGGGGCGCGCCCACGTCGCTCGCGGTGCTGAAAGGATTTCAAGAGGTGGGCATCCCTGTGCTTGAAGGTTATGGCCTTACGGAATGCGCGCCGGGCGTGGCCTACCCGCGCCTGGACGCGTACGTGCCGGGAACGGTCGGCCCCGTACTTGACAACATGCAGTATAAAGTGGTGGACACGGATGCTGCCGGCGCCGGTGAATTGTGCGTCAAAGGGCCGAACGTGATGAAAGGGTACTACAAGAATCCCGAGGCGACGGCCGAGGTGTTCGACAGCGACGGGTTTTTCCATACCGGCGACTTGGTCTGTCTCGACAGCAAGAAAAACGTCACGATCTGCGGCCGCAAGAAAGCGCTGATCGTGAACCGAGAAGGCAAGAACATCTATCCTGAAGAGATCGAACAGATCATCGAGCGCTGTCCGCTCGTGCGCGATGTCGTGGTGCTCGGCTACCGCATCGGCGGCGAGAGCGGAGAGCGGGTCGGTGCGATCATCGTTCCCGATCCCGATGCCGTAACCGTACAGGATAAGGGCGTGCCGCTGTCGGACGCTGACTGTGAAGTCCGCGTGCGCGAGGCCGTGATCGAGCACTGCCGCACCTGCGTGGCCGACTACAAAATGCCGCGCAAGATCGTTGTGCGGCAAACCCCGCTGGAGCGGACGTCGACCCTGAAGGTGCGTCGCGTCCTGTATGCGGGCTCGCTGGATGAAGCAGGTGACACAGCCGCCACACCCCAAGACCTCGAATCTTCAGACGACATCTAGAGCGGCGCCGGCCTACTCTTTGCGCACGTCCACGCGGGTCGATCCGCCGCGCGCATAGGGCGGCGGGCTCACGACCGCCTTGCCGTCGTCCGGCGGCGGCGTGTTCGGCGTGCCGCCGCCGAAGAAGGGGAAGCCCGCGAACGGCGAGCGCCGCCGCGCCGCGCCGTCCTCCATCAGCACCATGCGGTACTCGCGCTCGGCCGAAGTGTAAATGTAGTAGGCGATCAGCAGGCGGATCAGCATGTAGCCTTGGAATTGATGCGCCAAAAAGGAGTAGGCCACCGAAAGCGCCATCAGAATGGCGAGAAAGCGTCCGATCCGCGAGGCCACCCACGTGGCCCGCACGCGCGTCATAAAAAATTGCTGAAGAAAGGCGCGAAGGATGCGGCCGCCGTCCATCGGAAACGCCGGCAGGAGATTGAAAACGCAAAGCCCAATGTTGATCGCCCCCACATAGAACAGGAGGCCGGGACGGTACCCCGACGGCGTCGACACCGACAGCGGATCGATGCGCAGCAGCAGTGCGGACGCCAGGCAGAGCGCGCCGAGCCCCGCGCTCACCAGCGGGCCGGCCGCCGCCATCAGAAACTCCTGCCACGCCTTGCGCGGCATGTTCACGATGGTCGCGCAGCCGCCGAGCAGCATCAGCGTGATGTCGCGCACGCGGCAGCCAAACGCCTGAGCCACCAGGCTGTGCCCCAACTCGTGCAGGGCGATGGACACCGCCACGCCGACGCCGACCGCGATGCCAAGCAGCGGATTGCCAAAGTCGCTGATCATGAAGAACAGCATCAGGATCAGCGACCAGTCGATGTAGATCGGGATATCGGAAACGGTGGCGATTTTGTAAGCCATAGCAAGCAGTCCCAGACAGAAAAGGGTTTGCGTTTACAACGTGGTGACCAGCAGGCGCGCGGCGGCGTCAGGCTCCAGACGATACACGCCGGCATCCGCCGGCACGAGCGCGCTTTGGTCGGCACGCAGCAGGACGCGCTCGCCTCCCACCGACAGCGTGACCGCGCCGGCGGTGACAAACAACGCATGGAACGAGCTGCCGTCCACGGCCACGTCGAGCGGGTCTTGGAGCGCCAGCCTGCGCACCTTGAAAAAGTCGCAGGCGACCACATCGGACCAGCCTGCGTCCGCCTCGTCCCCGCCGTCCGGAGCGATCATCTGCGGCGCGGGCAACGACCAGTCGATCGTTTTGAAGCTCTCCTCGACATGCAGCGCGCGCGGCTGCCCGTCCGAGCCGACGCGGTTCCAGTCAAACAGCCGATAGGTCGTGTTAGAGTTCTGCTGCACCTCGTAGATCAGGCAGCCCGCACCGATCGCATGCACCAGTCCGCCCGGGATGAAGAGGGCCTGGCCGGGCTCGACCGGCCTTTCAACAAGCAGCGACGCGGCCGTGCCTTCGGCCAGCGCCCGGCGCAGCGAGTCCGGTGTCGCGCCCTCCGCCAGCCCCGCATAGAGCGAGGCGCCCGGCGCGCGGTCCAGCACCACCCACATCTCGGTCTTGGGTTCGCCGCCTGTGCGCCCGGCGTTTTCGGCATGCGGATGCACCTGCACGCTCAGCCGGTCGCGCGCGTCAATCACCTTGAAGAGTAACGGGAATCGACGCGGATCATGCGCGCGCGTGCCGGTCAACGCCGCACCGTAGGCAGCCGCCAGCTCCGTCAGCCCGCGCCCCGCGAACGGGCCGACCGCCACCACGCTCTCGCCGTCCGGTCGCGCCGCAATCTCCCACGACTCCGCGCACACCTCCGGCGCATCCGTCCTGCCGTACACAGCGGCCAGACGATTCCCGCCCCACAGATAGCCTTTGTACACCGGCTTAAAAACCAGAGGAACACATAACGCATGCATGCCGGTTCAGTGTATCACCCCGTCGCCGGATTGCAAGGTCGCGTGTAGCGCGGAACGCAGTCAGAATGAGACGTCCAACAGGTACGGACGGCACGCTTCGAGGCGCGCGTCGATTTCAGCCTTCTGGAGGGCGGACAGCCTCACTTCGTCCACAATCCATTTGCGTCCGCGCTTGTCATCCTTCGCCGCCCGCCTCCGCGTGTACGTGTTCACGAAGACGCCGCGCTTCTGAAGGACATACAGGTGCGGACCGCGCATCTCGTCGTCGGCGCTCGCGAAAACATCGCCGAGATTGTACATGAGCAACAGTTTCGAATAGACGTCTGCCAAGAGCCCGTTCGGATCGCCCGACTGTTGCTCGCGCCACATCCGCGCCAGCAGATCGGCGTAGCCGGGACGCTGCGTGATCATGCCCTCAGTGCCGAGGCGGCGGCTCTGATAAAGCCAGCCCTTCGCCCCCCAGCCGCTGAACACGGTCTTGATAACGGGTTTCGCGGCCACGAGTTCGGCGATGCGGCTGTTGACCTGAAGACCCGGAGACTCCTCTTTCACATAGCCGTAAATGCCGGGGTAATCCTTGGCAAGGCGCACGACGAGCGCAACGTCCGGCTGCGGGCTCTTGCCGTTGTAGGTCTGGATGATCACCGGGCATTGCGCGATTGCTGCAAGCGCGCGAAAGTGCGCGTCGATGTCCGCCTGCGTCTTGGCATCATCCGGGGGACGGGCGAGAATCGCCATCCTGATTCCGTGGCGCGCCATCGTTTCATTGACGGTCCGGACGCGCGAAAGGGCTTCGCCGGAGGTTTTGCCGGGACAAATCGCCGTCAACCGAGCCTTGAAATCCTGCTGGGCCGCGCGGGCCGCGAGCGCGTCGAGTCCTTTCTCATATTCGCCTTCGGCGACCAGGTCCGCGACCTCACCGGCTGTTGGCCAGATCACCCCGTCGACACCGCAGGCGTTTACGAACGCCGCCTCGCGGACGAGCGTGTCGACATCGAGCGCGCCCGTTTCTGTCCACGGCGTGCA
>MWEJ01000258.1 GCA_002071025.1 Verrucomicrobia bacterium ADurb.Bin070
CACGAGGGCATAGAGCGTCTTCATGTAGATGTCGTACGGGCGGACCTCCGCGCCCGCCCAGGACGCCTTGAGCTCGGCCATCAGGGCCTCGTCGAAATCCTGCCCCTCTTTCCAAAGCTCGTCGAACCAGCGGACCAGTTCCGCGTGGTTCTGGTTGCCCTGCACTACGACGTTCAACTCCGTGTTGTGCGTCAGCCCCGCCAGCGTCAGGTTGGACGAGCCGACCACGGCGATCCCTTTTTCGTGACGCGGAATCTCTTGCCCGACCAGATCGAACACCCGGCCGTAATCACAGATGTACGCTTTGGCGTGGAGCCGGCCTTTCGTGAACACGCGCACCTTCAGCCGCTTCTCCTCGATCATGCGCATCAGCCCGGCCACCAGCTCTTGCGCCTCATCCGTCTGATCCATCCATTCAACGGCGTTGCGGAGATTCCCCGCCGTCTCATCGGCCATCTTCGCCGCCTCTGTCCGTTTCGGATAGGCCTGCCGCTCAAGCTCCTCTGCCGCCAGGTCAAGCCGCCGGTACCCCTCGGCCAACAGCTCGACCGTCTCTTTGTTGGTCGTATTGCCGATCAGGAGCCGCAGCTCCTTCACGTTCAGGAGCCGCTTTGCCACGCTTGTGAGCCCCGAGAGAAACAGATAGCCGACCGCAAAGCGGGCACGCTCGGTTGTGCCCAGAATATTGTTCAGGTGGTCGACCAGCTTCTCGGTCTGATTGTCAATGATGTCATGCGTCGCCATGGCTAGTCCTTCGGGTTCATTGCACCAGTCTCACGGGGCATTGCGCCAGCCTTATCGTTTTCCGGTGCACTGGATGCGTGGTGCAATCGGTCGCCCGAACTCATTGTTGCAGCCTCAGAGGCCATTGTTGCAGCCTCATCGACATTTTGGATAGTTTCAGCCTGCAACAATAGGCGCGGACCGGGGACATAATACCTGCCACGCCCGGTTGATGCCCCAGCACTCGTGATCCAACCGCTTGCTGTCCAGTCCTTTAGGTTTCGCCAAGCCGCGTAACGTGAAAGGCCCAGATGGTGCCGCAGGTCATCATTCGACACCCGCCCTTTTCCCTGTAAAGTCCGCATCAATCGCTTGAGACCGTCCGGCATGTCTGTGGGTGTTCTCAAGATGGCATGCACCTCGTACACGCGGCCGCCCTTCTCCACAGAGCGCACCGCGCCCTTCCGGATCATGTCCTTGATCGCGTTCGAGGCCGTATAGAGATCCGTCTCAATGACCTTCTGGTAGTCGCGGCTGGTGAACCGGTCACCGTGGGCGTGCGCGAAGGCCAGCACGCGCTTCTGATCCCCCGTCAACTCCACCCCCGCGAACTGCCTGAGCCACTCCAGCGTCGCCCGGTCATAGATCGGCTCGTTGCGCAGGGTCAACTGCACGACCGCGCCGCCGATCGCGTCGAAGCGGGGCGGATAGCAGCCCGCGCGCTCCATCTCGTCGAATATGCGCGGCACGCCCAGCAGCAACTGGACCTTGGCGTCGGCATGGGGCACCCCCGAGACCGTGCCGTCATCCTCGATGCCGACCACCAGCTGGCCGCCGTCCGCATTGGCGAAAGCCGCCAGCGCCTCGGCGATGTCATGCGCGATCGCGGCCGCCTTGCGCGGCTTGCGCGCGCCGCCCGAAAGGTCGAGCGCCGACTTCCGCTCGAAGAATTGTCCCTCTTCGGCTGCCTGCCAGCGGGCGATGTCGTGCTGTGCGTGAGCGTTCATAGACGTTTCACCCCCTCTTCGCACACTGGCCGATCAGCCAGGCATGCACCTCCGGATGGTTCTTCCAGGCTGGCCTCATGATCTCCCACGCGATCATGGCCTCCTCTTTGCTCCCCATGCTGTAAGACCCCGGCATCTTCTTCGGCAACCGCTTGAGCCCGGCAAAATACGCCTCGGCGTGCGCGTTCAGTTTCCGCGCGGCCGCGAGTGCCTGAAGCGCGCCCCCGGTGTCACCGGCCAAGTAACGTTCCATGACGTAGGCCCAAGCGAACATCGCGCCGTGCGCCCGCTCATCATACTCGCGGAAGAGCCGGTTCGCGCCGTCGAGGTTGTTCAACGCCAAGTAGAGTGTCATGAGACCGTAACGCACACCTTGGTTATCGTTGGGGTTGAGTTCGAGCATGCCCTCGTGTTCCGCCACAGACTCCTCCAGCCGCCCGGTCTCCATGAGGCGGAAGGCCAGCCGCGCCCGCGCCCGCATGTAGGGCCGTGTCTCCAAATAGCCACAAAAGATACCCTTGGCCTCCTTGAACACCTTCTTGCCGAGGTTCTTCTCGCCCAACGCGATCAGACGTCTAAGAAACGCGATTTCCTCTTCGCCCTCAAGCGGCTCGAAGCGCATCAGCCCCAGCCAGGCGTCCACATTACGCGGGTCGAGTTCGACGGCCTTGGCCAGCAGTTGGAACTCCTCGTCGCTGTCGGCCGCCTCATAAGAGTCAAAGACCAGATCCTCCGACTCTCTCACTCTGCGTTTCATGACAGAGCCCGTCAGTCGCTCCATCCGCTGCGGAAGCGATTCGGAGCCCAAGGGGCTGCCTTCACATTTCATGCTCATGGCTTCTCACCTCCATTACTACCGACCGCAAAACCGAAGAGCTTGAGCTTTGCGGACAGGTGCGCGTCCAACTCGCGCAAATCGGCAGGATACACCGAGATCAGACGCTTACCTTCCTGCTGATAGAGCGTCTGCTTCTTGTACATGCTCATCTTGTACTGCGGCGTGTCGAGCCCCCAGTACTCGATATAGACGTCCACCTCGGGCAGGTAGAAGTCGGGCCGTATCTGAAACTCGCCGATGATCCTGAATTTCGCGTCGTAGCGGTACGCGAGACCGTGCGCGGCCAGCCACTCCGCGATGCGCCTCTCGCCCTCGGACTGCACCAGGGTGCCATCCCGCGCCTCGACCGTCTTGTTCAGTTCCACCTGCGTCTCGAAATTGCGCCGCTCCAGAAACACCTCGTCGAAGCAGCGGTCGCAGTAGACGCGCTGAAACGCCTGCCGCGAACGCTCGGTCTCATCCGCCCCGACACTGGCACCGCAGCGCTGGCACCGGTGCCTCACCCCGGACTCCGCATCGGCGGCGGCCCGCTCAATGGCGTCCGCCGCCGTGGCAGCCGCCGCGCGCACGTAGTCGCGCTGCGCCGGATTGCGGGCGAGATCGCGAAGGTCTTGCGCGCAGCCCTTGGCCGCCGCGCCGTACTTGCTCAGCGCCCGGATGGCGTACTGCTGGGTCTGCGGGTGGCGCGCGCCCAGCGCCAGAGGTGCCAGCGCCGCCACAGCCGCCTCCCTGTCCGCGCCGAATTCAGCCAGTTTGCCGATGGCCGAAGCCGCCAGCCGCTGGACTTCGTTCGACGGCAACCTCAGCAGCCCGACCAGTTCCGGAAGCGCCGCCGGATCGCCGCCGCGACCGAGTTCCATGGCCCGCTGCACTGCTTGGTGGTGTTGCTCAGGTAGCATCGGGCTTTTCATCAGCTCGTCCTCTCGGAGTACGGCATCGACTCGCTTCGCTTGCCGATGTGTCGTGCATTGATTTGCCGCAAGGTCTTTGTCGAGCGCAGCGAGTCAAAGTTATGCTTCTCTTCATACTTTCACATCCTCGATCACTCGCACCACATCCAGCGACTTGAGATCGAACAGCATTCCGCGCAGGGCCGCATCCCGCGCATAGGCCCGCTCGTGCAGCTCTTGCAGGGCGGTGCGCTTGTCGGCGTCCGACAACTTGGCTAAATCAGGCGGCTTCAGCCGCGCCGTCTCGTCGAACAGCTTGAATTTCCGCGAGTGCAGATCGCACGGGAAGAACAACTCGTACACCATACCGTTGATCCATTGTTCAAGATAGGCGATCATCAGGCCGGTCGGCGCGTTCTGCGCCACCTTGCCGGCGGGGGAATAAAGCCAGATCATTGCTTCCGCCAGACGCTCGCAAAGCAACTGCTGGGCGGGGGAGGCGGTGGGGATTGGTAAGCCCTTCATGAACGGCCACTGCATCCCGAGAAACTGGCCTTCCTTAACACCAGCACTTGTTCGGATGAACCAGTGAAGCGGAGTAGAGCAAAGCACACTTAGAAGGAATGGCGTACTTCCCGGCAACATGAACAATTTGTTGTTTAGACAACAATCACCATTTGCAAAAGCAAAAGCATCAGTCCTGTTGATCTCTTGATAGATTATCTTTGGCTGGCCGAACTCATGCCAATAATCACAAGATCGTAGTTCCCAAAAAAACTTGCCCTGGTCGGACCGATCGATGAGAGCCTTTCTCATGGTGTCAAACCATGCGTGGACTGCCGGATACGTCTTAGAAAAAATCCGTTCGGCCTCTCGCTCCGGCTTACCGCTCCACGGATGCGCTTTGTTCTCCGATGACTCGATCTTGATCAGGTACTGTTCAGCGAACTCACATCGCCACCGCTTCACGTCGCGTCCACGCAGGAACGGCTTGAGTAGATCGGCGGAAGAGGGATGCTCAGCAACAAGCCGGTTACGGGCTGCGCGATCAACGACGAAGGCCTCGTTCAAACCAGTTTTGATGCCGTAGTAGAACCGGCCTTTGACATACTCACCCAGCGGCGTGCCGGCCTTGCGCAGACTGTCGAGCAAGCGCAGACTGATAGGGTTCTCCATCCGCCAGCCATCGGCTTTCAGGTCGTTCTGTGCCAGTGCAAAACAGTCGCGTTCGAAGATGTCAGGAAACTCGCGTATATCCGGCCCGGGCGTCCAGGTCATCACCCGGGACTGCCAGTCTTGGGCCTCCACTTTCCTCGGGAGCTGTCCCAATTCCACAACACGAGTTTTCTGGGTGATTACAATCGATGGTTCAACGACAGCCGTGAATACCGGTGCCTCGCCGAAATCGAGAATCGTGCTAGGCCTAGAGGCGTGCGCCAGATAAGTGCGCAACCGCTCGCCGTAGGCGGCGCGGAAGTACTTGTTGCTGGTGATGAAGCTCAGCACGCCGCCAACGCGCAGAAGCTGGAAGGAGCGCTCGAAGAAGAAGACGTACAGGTCGGCCGTGCCGGTGAAGCACTCGTATTGGCCTTTGAGCGCGTCCTTGAGGGGCTTGTCCTTCCCGTCGCTGCCTTTCACCGTCTGGTTTTTCAGCTCCTCCTGCCGGACATACGGGGGATTGCCGATCACCACGTCAAACACGCCGTCATGGTCGCTCGACGCGAGACCGAACATCCATCCGGGGTCGAAGAACGGCGCGCTCGCGTTGGTGTCGTACGGGTTCCACCCGGCAAGCCGCTTGGAGTCGTACGGCGTACACTCG
>MWEJ01000259.1 GCA_002071025.1 Verrucomicrobia bacterium ADurb.Bin070
ACGCCGGGCCTCTAAAAAACGGGATTGTCAGGCTTCTGTTTTGACAACTCCTCCCTTCTCCTTCTTCCCTCCTCCCTTCTCCTTATGATTGCAGGACAGGCGAGAGTGTGTCACACTGACGGCCATCATCCAACATGTGCGAAGGAGTTCATATGGGACAGGCGAAGCGCGAAGTTGAAATCACGTTGCACAGCATTCATATACCGGTCACCGGCGCGGGGCTCGACATCACGACCTCGCATCTGCTGACCGCCGACCTGGTGTGGCCGCGGACCGGCACGGCGCGCAAGAGCGCCAGCCAGTCCTGCACGCTGCGGGAGGGCGCGGCCGAGTTTGCGGCGGCCAACTGGGGACGGCGCATCCTTTTCAAAGAGACGGTCGAGGGGCGTTTCGCGCTCGCGGTGACGGTCACTGAGTCGCTGGACGACGAAGAGCTGGAGAAGATCCTGCGCTTCTGGGCCGGTGCGGCGCTCGCGGTCGGCGCCGGCGCGGTGGACGGCGTGGCCGGTCCGCTGGGCGAGCTGGCCGCCGCGCCGCTGGAGTACGCGGCGAAAGCGGTGGCCAAGTATCCGGGCGCGTCGCTGCTGGTCGAGGGGCTGGCAGAACTGGACGCTGCGGATTTTCCGCCGAGCGGCGGCGAGCGCCTGCTGACCGTGCGGCTGGTCGCGGCGCGTAAGCTGTTGCGCGTGACGCGCCGCACGGTCAACAGCCGTTCGCGCGTCACACGCAAGATCCTGCTGGAGAAGGGCGCGGACAACGGCGACGTGACCCTGTCGGTGCGGACGCTGTAAGCCTGGCAGAGGCAGTTGAAATAACCGCAGAGAACACAGAGGGCACAGAGATTTTTGTGTTCTATGCGGTTAATTGCTGAATTTGGGAGGGCATAAAAAAAGAGGACAGCTCGCTGAGCCGTCCGCTGTTTTCGTTCTTGCGCCTACGGTCTGTGGAGTGCGGGAGCTTGCTCCCGCTTTCCAAAGCGGCGGCAAGCCGCCGCACTCCAAACACTGACGCTGTTTTTTGCGCCTGCCGTTACTTCGTGGTGGCGAAGCCCGGGCGGCGTCCCTTGTACCACGCCAGCATGATCGGCGCCGCGATGAAGATCGTCGAGTAGGTGCCGGCGATCACGCCGATCAGCATCGCGAGGGCGAAGTCGTTGATCGCGCCGCCGCCGAAGATGAAGAGCACGAGGACCGCGATCAAGGTGGTCAGCGAGGTCAGCACCGTGCGGCTCAGCGTCTGGTTGATGGCGCGGTTGCAGAGCGTCCGATAGTCGGTCTTGGGGTCTTTGCGCAGATCCTCGCGGATGCGGTCAAAGATCACGATCGTGTCGTTGATCGAATAACCGACGATCGTCAGCAGCGCCGCCACGATCGTCAGGCTCACCTGGCGCCCGAAGAGGCTGTAGAGGCCGAGCGTGATGAAGGCGTCATGCGCCAGCGCGATCACGCCGCCGAGCGCGAAGCCGAACTCGAAGCGCAGCGACACGTAGACCAGGATGCCGATCAGCGAGAAGAGGATCGCCTTGGTGGCCGCGCGCTTGAGATCCTTGCCGACCTCGGAGCCCACATCCTCCTCGCCCGCCAGCGTGAACTTGCTCTCGGGGAAGGCCTGGGTCAAGGCGGCTTGAATCATCTTGGAGACGTTCTCCTCGCCGACCTTCATGACGCTGGTCTTGATCAGCAGCAGGTTGCCGGTGCCGTCCAGCGTGGACTGGTACTGGATCGTGGCGTCGTTCTTGACCACGTCGGCCACGACTTTGCGGATCTCGCCGATGTCGGCCTTCTGCGCGTAGCCGTAGGTCATCGAGGCGCCGCCCGTGAAATCCACGGCCATGACGCTGGCGGGGTTCTTGAGGCCGCGCCCGAAAAAGAGCGCGAGCGTGACCACGATGACGGCCAGCGAGGCCAGACCGGCGGGCTTGCCCCAGCGCAGGAAGTCAAAGTTCGCGTTCTTCATGAACTGCATCATGCGGTAGGGCTGCGTGCGGTTCTCGGGCACCGTGGCATTGAAGACCAGACGCGTCACGACCAGTGCCGTGAACATGCTGATGATGATGCCGGCGGTCAGGGTGATGGCGAAGCCGCGGATCGGGCCGGCGCCGAAGATAAAGAGGATGATGGCGGTCAGCAGCGTGGTGATGTTGGAGTCGAAGATCGCGAGGAAGGCCCGGTCATAGCCGGCGGCCACCGCCGCACGGGCCGATTTGCCGAGCGCGAACTCTTCGCGCATACGCTCGAAAATCAGCACGTTGGCGTCGACCGCCATGCCGAGCGTCAGCACGATACCGGCGATGCCGGGCATGGTGAGCACCGGCAGGTCGAGCGAGCGTTTGGCGATGGCCGCATCCTTGACAAAGATGCTCAAGATATTGGAGGCGACGATCAGGCCGGCCGGCAGCAGCAGCAGGTCGAGAACCAGCGCGACATTCGCGATCAGGCCGCAGTAGGAGTAATAGATCAGCATGAAGAGCGCGACCAGCACGGTGGCCAGCACGGCAGCATTGAGGCCGCTGCGGATCGCGTCGGCGCCGAGGGTCGACTCGACCGAGCGCTTTTCAAGGATCTTCATGGGGGCGGGCAGCGAGCCGGCGTTGAGGATGTTGCGCAGCACGGCGGCTTCGGACCACTTGAAGTTACCCTCGATCACGGCGCGGCCGTTGGGGATCTCGGTCTTGAGCACCGGGGCCGAGTAGAGCGTGTCGTCGAGTACGATCGCCAGGCGGCGACCTTCGTCGCTGTCCTTGTTGCGCGAGCCGCGCGGCGAATAAGCCTTGGTCAGGCGCGCGAAATCCGCGGCCCCCTTGGCGTTGAACACCAGCGAGACATGCACGCGGCCGGTCATGGGCTCGATCTCGACCGATGCGCTGGAGAGGGCGTCGCCGGTCAGCTCGGCCTTGCGCAGCACGTAGACGGGGCGATAGGAGACCTGGCCGTCCGCGCCCTGCTCGCGCTCCAGCATGAAGGCGTAGCGCGGATCAGGCACCTCGAAAAGCGAGAGGCGGCGCGCGTAGTCAGGATCCTTGACCAGCTCGTTGTAGTTCGCGGCGCGCTTGTAGCCGCGTCCGTCATCCGAAGAGACAAAACCTTCCGGCAGGCGGCCGGAGGTGAGCACCTTGTCGACCAGTTCGTCGTTCTGCTTGTGAACCAGCTTGAACTCCAGGAACGCCGCGCTCTGGACGCTCTTTTCGGCGGCGTCGCGCTGCTCGGCGTTGGCGCCCGGGAGCTGGACCACGATGCGGTGGTTCTTGCCGCCCTGGATCACCGGCTCGTTGACGCCCAAGCCGTCGATGCGGTTGCGGATCACCTCGATCGCCCGCGCGTCCGCATCTTTGAGGATGGTGTTGATCTGGTTCTGCACCTCGACATCCGTCAGCTCGGGGTTGCCGGCCTTGACGTTGGCGCTCAGCCGCTCCTCGTCGATCGCCACCGTGAAGCTTGTGCCGCCGGAGAGGTCCAGGCCGAGACGGATTTTTTCCTTGGGCGGGACCACAACATACGCGGACAACACAGCCAGAAAGGCCAGGACCAGCCATTTCCAGAGATCATTTCTACTCATTTGAACAACTCCACGGTTAAACAAAGCCTTTCAAGGCGTCAAAAAAGTGCGTCACTATAACACACATTCGTGATGCTTTTCAGCAATGAAATAAAAAAAAGCGTGAACGGGAGGATCACCGGGGTTCATCCAGCGTCGCCGCCTCGCCCTCTTTCAGGACGCGGGTCACTGCGGCGCGCGCGACCTCGACCGACACTTTGGGTGCGATCTCGATCACGAACGTCGTGTCGCGCGCCTCGGCGATCGTGCCGATCAGGCCGCCGGCAAAGACAACCCGCTGCCCGGCGCGCAGTTCGGCGATCATGCGCAGGCGCTCCTTCTCTTTGCGCTGCTGCGGCCGGATCATCATGAAGTAAAAGAGGCCGAACACCAGAATCATCGGGAACAGCATGCCGCCGATACCCGCCGCGCCGCCCGGTTGGGCGGCCTGTGCCAGAAAACTCGCTGTCATCATGGTCTATTCCTTTAATTTGAGAGTTGAACGTTGAAAGTTGAGCGTTGAAAGTTACCCCATCGTTTGTGCCCGTTCCGCAGGCGGCGGGCTCGTCTGTAACTTGAGCGTTGAAAGTTGAACGTTGAGCGTTCCAGTCGTTCCCTCGTTTTCGCCCGAAACTCCGGGCGGTTAGCTTGTCTGTTGTTGCGCGCCACTCTGCTTAACACCGCTCGGCCGCAGGGTGGCGGCGAGCCGGCCCCGCCACTCCGTAAACGCGTCGTTGGCGATCGCCTCGCGCAGCTCGCGCATGAAGCTCAGGTAGCGGTGCATGTTGTGGATCGTCAGCAGCCGCACGCCCAAGATCTCGCCCACGTTCAGCAGGTGCCGCACGTAGGCCCTTGAAAAATTCTGGCAGCAATAACAGGTGCAGCCCTCCTCCACCGGCCGCTGGTCCGCCTTGTACGCGCCGCCCTTGACCGGATACTGTCCGCTGCGGGTGTAGGCCGTGCCGTGGCGCGCCACGCGCGTCGGGATCACGCAGTCGAACATGTCGACCCCGCGCGCCACCGACTCGCCCATCTGGTAGAGGTCGCCCAGCCCCATGACGTAGCGCGGCCGCTCGCGCGGCAGGGCGCGCACGCCGTCCTCCACGCCTTTGAGCATGACCGTTTCCGGCTCGCCGACGCTGACGCCGCCGACCGCATACCCGTCGAAGCCCATCGCGGCCAGCTCGCGGGCGCAGCGTTCGCGCAGCGCGGTGTACTCCCCGCCCTGGACGATGCCGAAAACAAGCTGGCCGGGGGCGCGCGCCTGCTCCAGACAAGCGGCCGCCCATGATAGGGTCTTCTCCACCGAGGCGCAAGCGTATTGCGCGTCGCAGGGATAGGGCATGCACTCGTCGAAGCACATCGCGATATCCGAGCCCAGCGTGCGCTGCACCGCCATCGCTTCGGGCGGCCCCAGGAAGAACTTGGCGCCGTCGATGTGCGAGCGGAACTCCACGCCGTGGGCGCGGATCTTGCGCAGATTGTTGAGGCTGAAGACCTGGAACCCGCCGCTGTCGGTCAGAATCGGGCCCTGCCAGCCCATGAAACGGTGCAGTCCGCCGCAGGCGGCCATGACGTCCATGCCCGGCCGCAGCAACAGATGATAGGTGTTGCCCAGGATGATCGAGGCCCCCAGTTCATGCAGGTCGCGCGGTTCCAGCGCTTTGACCGTGGCCTGCGTGCCGACCGGCATGAAGACCGGGGTCTCGACCGCGCCGTGCGCGGTCCAGAGCCGGCCG
>MWEJ01000260.1 GCA_002071025.1 Verrucomicrobia bacterium ADurb.Bin070
GAGTAAAACCTCGACCATGCATTGAACACCATACAGCGCGAAACCGGCAGGTAAACCGAATCTTGCGCATGGATCATATTCGCGGCCGCAAAAAAAATAATCCCGGCCCACATGGACACCTTATGTGCATGCATTGCGTATTCCTTTTCTTTACTCTTCTGCGGCCATCCGCAGGCCGTCCCGTCAGACGAACGGGGCGCGGTTCGTGCGGCCCAGCAGATAATTGGCTGCGGGGTCGCCGATCGCTTCTTCTTTCACGCTGTCCCAGACGATCTTGCGCTTCAGGCGGAACGAGGTCAGCGCGAGGTGCATGGGCAGCGTCATTTTCCGGGCATACGGCAGATTACTCTCGGGCAGACCCCGGCTCTTGACCGCATCCAAAAAATTACGATGATGGCCGGGGGAACGCGGCAGCGTCACCGGCACGTCCGGCAGATCGTCCAAGACCTCCTTGCCGATGCGGATCTTGCGGCTCTTGTAGTCGCAGGTGAGCGTTCCCTTCTCGCCTTCGAAATGGGCGCCGATCGACATCTTCTCCGCGCCGGGCACAGGCGGCGGCCGGGTGGTCCAATGCACGTTCAGGCCTTTGAACGCAAAATCGGCGTCGATCCACTTTGGCGTGTCGGCAATGCCGTCGCCCGGGACTTCGCCGCGGGCGTCGACCGTCGACAACCCCTCGGGCTGCAGCGACATGAAGAGCACATCGGCGATGTGGCACCAGAAATCCGCGAACACGCCGCCCGAATAGTCGAAGAACGAACGGAAACTGCCGTGGCACCGCACCGGCGTGTAGTCGGCATACGGCGCCGGGCCGAGCCACAGGTTCCAATCCAGCGTGTCCGGCGGCTTCTGGTTGGGCGGGAACCCCAGCCCGCGCGTGCCGCCGTTCTTCCAGAGGCGGACCGTGCCGATCCGGCCCAGCGCGCCCGAGCGGATGATCTCGGCCACGCGGTGGTAATTGTCTTCGGCGTGAATCTGCGTCCCGAGCTGGAACACCGCCCCGGTGCGGCGCAGCGTCTGCTCCATGCGCTGTCCCTCGCGCAACGAATAGGAGAGCGGCTTTTCGCCGTACACATCTTTGCCGGCCTCGAACGCATGGATCGCGACCAGGGCGTGCCAATGATCCGGCGTGGCGCAGGTCACCACATCGATATCCTTGCGCTCAAGGATGCGCCGGTAATCGGTGTAGGTCTCCGGCTTGGCGGTCGGCTTGCGCTGCACGAGACGCTTCGCGCTCTCCGCCAGCCGCACGCTGTCCACGTCGCACAGCGCCACCGTCTCGACCTCCGGCAAGGCGGCGAACGCCTGGATGTGCGCGCCGCCCATGTTGCCGGTCCCGATGTGCGCCACCCGGACGCGCTCGCTCGGCGGCGTCTGCGCCCGCGCGATCAGCGGCCCCGCAGCGAGCGCCGCGCCCGTCTGCCTCAAGAAATGCCTGCGTCCGATGCCTGACTTCATCACGTCTCCCCGTTCCCGTCACTTGCGCAACATGCCCGACAGCCACGACACATATCCGGCGGTCGACTCGGACGGCTTAGCGCCGAGCGCCTCCCGCAGCGCCCGCGCAGCCGCGTCGCGCGCCGCCGCCTCGGCCTGCGGCGCGCTGGCCGCGGCCACAATGTCGAACAGCGCCTGCCGCGCCACGCTGCGCGCCATGGCCGCGTCCCCCTCCATCACCCGCGCGAGCGGAACGATCATCGCGGGCCCGAGCGCCACCGCCGCCTCACGGGCCTGCACGCGGAAACGCTCGTCCGTCTGCGAAAATCCGGCCAGCACATAATCCTGATCCGCATCCAGATCGCGGATCTCGATTTTGCGGAACTGCGCGAATTCCCCCTGCTTGCTGTGGTTGGACTGGAAGCCGATCACGCCGGACAGCAACTTCGCGTCGAGCGCCTTGACCGCGCGCGTATCCGCCACGGTCGTGCGGCGCCCGTCGACCGACACCTCGATCACGTTGCGGTCGCAGCGGATCTCCATCCGGTGCCAAACGCCGGTCGTCTCATCGGGCCGGTTGGTGACCGCCACATGTCCGTACAGCGACCCGGTGCAGTGCAGGTCATCGCGGTAAGGGGTCCACGGCGCCAGCAACTGCACCTCCACCCCGGTGCCCCACGGGTTCTTGGGATCGCAGCGGATCAGCACGCCGCTGTTGCCCACCTTCGAGAGCAGATATTCGAAGCGCAGCACATAGTTGCCGTACCGCGCCACCGTAAAGAGGTCGCTGCCACCCGGGACGCGCGTTTCAAGCAGGCCGTCCACGACAGCAAACGCCGGCTGCTTGCCGGGGAGCATGGTCCAGCCGGAAAGATCCTTGCCGTTCAACAGCGACGTGAACCCGCCGTCCGCAGCACCGCACGCCGCCGAAACCGCTAAACACGAACAAAAACACACAAATCTGAGCGCACTCACAAACACCTCGCCTCGGAATTTATCATCACATTTATGGTGACAGTTTAGATCGGTAATTTGCTGACGTCAACACCGAAAATTTACGGCGCAAGCAGCCGTTTCAGTTCACGGATCTCGTCGCGCAGCATCGCCGCGCGTTCGAATTCCAGCGCGTCGGCGGCGGCCAGCATCTCGGACTCCAATTCGCCGATCGCGCGGTGCACGTCATAGGTCTCGTGCGACTCGGCCGCCACCATGCGCTCTTCAACCCGACGCGCCTCGGAGTAGAGCGCGAGCGACTCATTGATCGCGCGTTTCACGCTGTGCGGCGTGATGCCGTGCTCGCGGTTGTAGGCTTCCTGCCGGGCGCGGCGCGCCTGCGTGACATCCATCATCGCGCGCATGGCGTCGGTCACCTTGTCGGCGTACAGGATCACGCGCCCTTCCAGGTGGCGCGCCGTGCGGCCCGCCGTCTGAATGAGCGAGGTGCCGGAACGCAGAAACCCCTCTTTGTCCGCGTCGAGCACCGCCACCAGCGCCACCTCGGGCAGATCAAGCCCTTCGCGCAACAGATTGATCCCCACCAGACAATCGAAGGCGCCCTTGCGCAGGCGCCCCAGAATCTCCACGCGCTGAATCGCGTCGATGTCGCTGTGCAGATACTCCACGCGGATGCCGGTCTCGCGCAGATACGCGGTCAGGTCTTCGGCCGACCGCTTGGTCAGGGTCGTGACCAGCACGCGGTCGCCCTTCTCCGCCGCGCGCCTCACCTCCTCCATCAGATCGTCGATCTGACGCGCCAGCGGCCTGACCTCGACCGGCGGATCCAGCAGGCCCGTGGGGCGGATCACCTGCTCGGCGATCACCTCGCTCACCTGCCGCTCGTAGGCGGCGGGCGTGGCCGACGTAAACAGGATCGGGCCGACCTTCGCCAGAAACTCCTCGAAGTTGAGCGGGCGGTTGTCTTTGGCCGACGGCAGACGGAACCCGTGTTCGACCAGCGTCTGCTTGCGCGCCTGATCGCCGTTGTACATGGCGCGCAGTTGCGGCACCGTCACATGCGACTCGTCGATGATCGTCAGGAACTCGCCGTCGAAATAGTCCAGCAGGCAGGCGGGCGGTTCGCCGGCGGCGCGGCCGGCCAGGTGGCGCGAATAATTTTCGATGCCGTTGCAGTACCCCAGTTCGCGCAGCATCTCAAGATCAAACTCGGTGCGCTGCCGCAGCCGTTGCGCCTCCAGCAATTTATTCTGGCGTTCGAGTTCAGCCAGCCGCTCGTCCAGCTCGGCGCCGATCAGCCCGATCGAGGCTTCGATCTTCTCCTTGGGCATGACGAAATGCTTGGCCGGCGAGATCACCGCACGCGGCAACCGCTCGCCGGTCTTGCCCGACACCGGATCGAGTTCGCGGATCTCCTCCACCTCGTCGCCAAAGAAATCGACCCGGATGCCGCCCGTCTCGTAAGAGGGGAAGATGTCCACGCAGTCGCCGCGCACGCGGAAGGTGCCGGGCTGCGGCTCATAGTCGTTGCGCGAATACTGGATATCGACCAGCCGCTCGAGCATGGCGTCTCGCCCCAGCGTCCGGCCCGCCACGATATCCACCAGCATGGTGCGGTAATCTTCCGGCGACCCCAGGCCGTAGATGCAGGAGACCGAGGCCACGATCACGACATCGCGCCGCCCGAGCAGGGCATTGGTCGCGCCCAACCGGTATCGCTCGATCTCCTCGTTGATCGACGCGTCCTTTTCGATATAGGTGTCGGTCTGCGGAATGTAGGCTTCCGGCTGGTAATAGTCGTAATAACTCACGAAGTATTCGACCGCGTTGCGCGGGAAAAAGGTTTTGAGTTCAGCGAAGAGCTGGGCCGCCAAGGTCTTGTTGTGCGAGATGATGATGGCCGGACGCCCCCACGCGCGGATCACGTTGGCCATGGTAAAGGTCTTGCCCGATCCGGTCACGCCCTCCAGCGTCAGGCGGCGCGCGCCGGCGTCCAGCCCCTTCGCCAGCGTCTGGATCGCCTGCGGCTGATCGCCGGTCGGCACAAAGTCGGAGACCACCGTAAACTCTGCCACCCGTTGTTTCATACGCCGCCATTGTTCCACCTTGAACCGGGCTTGTAAAGGCATCGGTAATCGGTTAGTGGCAAGGATGCGCGATGTTTATGCGTTTCTGGCGAAAAAGGGGGCAGGCGAGTCGGGAGCGCGGGCGTCCTCGCCCGCAACAGAGTGTCTTGCAAAACGGCTGGGCGCTTCATGGCTTGAGCGTCAATCCGCGCATCCGTGTCGCGTGCGGACTTTCACTTTGCGGGCGGAGACGCCCTCGTTCCCGACTGTGCTTCGTATCAAATACGCGCTCAACTCGCACACCCCTGCCGACCGATGACAAGGCATCGCCCGCCTTCACGGGAAGAGCGCCATCAGCGCATCGGCGAACAGGGCCATGCCGCGCTCGTCCGGATGGTTGATGGCATTCACCAGCAGCGTCGAATACGGCAGCCCCTGCCGCCAGAGGCGACCCCAGCGCAGCGAAGCGTCGGCCAGCGCCACGCGGTTGTTCTCCGCGAACAGCCTGAGCCCGCGGACATAAGGACGCGGATCAAGATCGATCTCCCGCTCCCGCGCCAGCCCCATCCAGTCGGGCCGCGCGTAGTGAGGCGTCAGGATGATCCACTCTGCGCCGATCCGCTGAAAATCCTTAAGGATCGCCCCGTAATTTTCCAACACGGCGGCTTCGTTCATGTAGGCGTCGTTGATGAATTCGGACACGATCAAATCCGGCTTGAGCGCCAGCACGTTCTCGGCGTAGTTGTGAAGACTGCCCGGCGGCTCCTGGCGG
>MWEJ01000261.1 GCA_002071025.1 Verrucomicrobia bacterium ADurb.Bin070
GTCGCGAATGGCGAGCGCGCAGATCGCCGCCTCGATCGCGCCGGCGGCGCCCAGCAGGTGGCCGGTCATGCTCTTGGTCGAGGAGACCTTGAGGCGGCGCGCATGCTCGCCGAAGACCGCCTTGATCGCCTTGGTCTCCATGGGGTCGTTGAGCGGGGTCGAGGTGCCGTGGGCATTCACGTAATCGACATCCTCGATGCCGAGGCCCGCGTCCTTGAGTGCGGCCTTGATGGCGCGGACGGCACCGGCGGCCTCGGGGTCAGGGGCGGTCAGGTGGTAGGCGTCGCCGGAGGCGCCGTAGCCGGCGAATTCGGCATAGACGCGGGCGTTGCGCGCTTTAGCGTGCGCCTCAGTCTCGAGGATCAGCATCGCGGCGCCCTCGGCCATGACAAAGCCGTCGCGGCCTGCGTCAAACGGGCGGCAGGCTCTCTCGGGCGTGTCGTTATACTTTGTGCTCAGCGCCTTCATGGAGCAGAAACCGCCCACGCAGTACTCGGTGATGGTGGCTTCGGTGCCGCCCGCGATGATCACGTCCGCGCGGCCCGCGCGGATCATGTCCAGCGCCATGCCGAGCGCGTCGGTGCCGGAGGCGCAGGCGGTGACCACGGTGTGCGCGGCGCCTTTGGCCTTCAGGGCGATGGAGATGTTGCCGGCCGCCTCGTTGGCGATGAGTTTGGGAATGAGCATGGGCGAGAGGCGCCCCGGGCCGCGCTCGAAGAGCGTGTGGTAGCCCTCTTCGTCGACCTCTTTGCCGCCGATGCCGTTGCCGACCATCACCGCGACGCGTTCGGGATCGGCGCCGCCGTCAGCGAGACCGGCATCCTGCCACGCCTGCTTGGCCGCAGCCAGGGCATATTGGGTGAAGAGCCCCATGCGGCGCGCCTCTTTGGGGTCGACATACTTCGAGACGTCGAAATTCTTCACCTCGCCCGAGACTTTTGAGTCGACACGCGCAGGGTCGAACTTGGTGGTACGGCACAGGCCGCTGACGCCGTTCTGGATGTTGGTCCACATCTCATCGATGGTGTTGCCGACGGGCGAAATGACGCCCAGCCCCGTGATCACAACCTTGGTGTTGCCGCTCATACGCTGTTTGGTTACTCCTTGTTCCGTTTCTCGTTCGTTTCCGTAAAGGGTCACGCGGTGGGATGGGCCGCGAGCGCCGGTTTGGCCGCTTGCCCGCGCCAGCTCATCAGGATGCCGCCGTAGGTCAGCCCCGCGCCGAAGCCGACCATGGCGATGAGGTCGCCCTCTTTGATCTTCTTGGAGGTGATCGCCATGTCCAGCGCCACAGGGATCGAGGCGGCGGAGCTATTGCCGATCGTCTCCATGTTCATGTAGAAGGTTTCCAGCGGAACCTCCATGCGGCGTGCCACAGCCTCGACGATGCGGGCGTTGGCCTGATGGGGGATGACGCAGGCGAGATCGGCGAAGGTGTGGCCGGACCGGTTCAGCAGCCCGCAGAGCACCTCGTCGAACACCTTCACCGCAAAATTGAAAACCGCACGGCCCTTCATTTGCAGCGTGTGCTGCATCCAGGGACCGCTGGCCAGCCCGCGCGCGCCGCCTTCGCGAACGATGAGCTGCGAGCCCGAGCCGTCGGCCTTGAGGATCGAGTGCCAGATGCCGCCCGGCACGTCGTGGCTGGCTTCGAGCACCACCGCGCCAGCCGCGTCGCCGAACAGGATGCACGAGTTGCGGTCGTTCCAGTCCACGATGCGCGACATCATCTCGGCGCCGATGACCAGGGCCGGCCGCGGGTTTTGGCGCAGCATGCCGCGCGCCGCTTCAAGCGCGTAGATGAACCCGGTGCAGGCCGCCTGCAAATCGAAGCAGGCGGCGTTTACAGCCCCAAGCTCGTGCTGCACCAGGCAGGCGGTGGAAGGAAACGCCTGATAGTCTGAAGTGGAAGTGGCCACGATGATCAGGCCCAGCTCTTCCGGTGCCACGCCGGCAGAGGCCAGTGCGGCCCGCGCCGCCTTGACCGCCATGGCGGAGGTGCTCTCGTCGTCCGCGCCGATATGTCGGCTGCGGATGCCGGTGTGCGAGTAGATCCACTCGTCGGTGGTGTCGAGCTTGGCCGCAAGCTCGGCATTGGTGACCACGCGCTCCGGCAGATACGAGCCCGTCCCTGTGATGTGGACAAACATTCAAAATCCTTTCGCGTCGAAAAGAATGGCGCCCATGATGACACTTTTTTGTTTTTTGTCAACATGAAATCGCGATGCGTCGCGTCCGTTGACAGCATCACTTTAACATTTTCACTCAGAAAGCGAACGCGATAATGTGTGCGATCAGGCACTCTTTTTTTCTGCTCCAGTCTGTGCACTTTCCTGTGCGCTTCCCTTGTGCCCGTAAAATGTGATAAAGAGGCGCATGCAAAACATGAGCCGTATTGGGTGGGTTGCCGCCCTCGCAGTGGGGTTTGCACGGTTGGCCGTGCGCGCAGGAGCAGCAGAGGGCGCGCCGTCCGATCTCACCCGCCTGGAAGCGCTGATCGAGCGGCAGGGCCGTGCGCTTTCCGCGCAGGAAGCACGCGTGGCGGACCTCGAGCGCCAGAACCGGGACCTGCAGGCGCGTCTTGATGCGCTCATGGCGCGCGGCGCGCCGCACGTGCCCGGCGGGCTGGCCACAAACGCCGCGGCCGTCCAGACAGCGCACGCCGCGTCCCCGGCGCCCACTGCTGCGGCGTCGCTGCTCGCGTTCACCAAGCCGAACGGTTTTTCGGTCGTTCCCTACGGGTATTTCAAATTCGATGCCGTCCATGACAGTGCCCGCACCGCGTTCGGCGACGCAGCGGCCTATGTGTTGCCGCACAGCCTGTCGGGGGGTGGCGAGGAGGATCTGAGCTTCAGCGCGCGCGAAAGCCGGCTGGGCTTTGCGGTGACGGCGCCCGCGCATCCGCGCCTGCGGGTGACCGGGCGGCTGGAGGGCGACTTTTACGGCGACCTCGCCAATCAGGACAGCTACCAGTTCCGGTTGCGTCTTGCATATCTCGATGCGGCGTGGGGCGAGGGGTGGTCGCTGCGACTCGGCCAGGATTGGGACGCCTTCACCAGCTTTCACCCCAAGATGCTGGACGCCGGGATCCTGGCCGGCACGGGCCACCTGTGGGGGCGGCGCCCGCAGGCGCGGCTGACCAAGGTCACACCGCTGGGTGACGCCACGCGCCTAGTACTCAAGGTTGCCGTTGAGAACGGCTACAAGAACGATGTCGACAACGATGGCCAGCAGGACAGCAACGCTTCAGGCCTCCCCCAGGCGGTGGCGCAGATCGCGCTGGAGACGCGGCTGCTGACGCGGCGCGACACCCTCCTTTCGCTCGCCGGCCTTTACGGCGAGGAGCGCACACGGCGCGAGCCGTCTGCCGACTCCTATCCGGTCGAACTGGTCCAGCTCGCGGCCCGGCTCCCGCTGGCCAACCCCTTTACGCTGCAGGGCACGCTGTGGGCCGGGCAGAATCTCGATGCCTACTACGGCGGCGTGCTGCAAGGCATCAATCTCGCCGACGGCCGCGCCGTGTCGGCTTGCGGCGGCTGGGTCGAGGGCGTTTATGATTTTTCGGACCGGTGGTCGGCCGCGCTGGGCTACGGCATCGACAACCCGTCGGACGGTGACCTGGCGCTCGCCACGTCGCGCACGCTCAACGAACGCATCTATGCCTCGCTCTTCTATCTGGTCACGGCCAACCTGATGATCGGCGGCGAATACGCATTGCTCCGCACCGAATTCAAAGAAGAGGAGCGCGTGACCGATAACCGGATTCAATTCTCCGGGCAGCTCTCCTTTTAGGAAGAAACGCCCGGAAAAAAAGTTTCAAATTTCTAAAAAAGGCGGTTGACGGGGCGTGCGGGGGGGTGCTATAGTTTGCGGCTCTTTCGGGGCACCCGGCGGCGCAGGCCGCTGGATGCGGACGGAGGCGGGCCGGAAAAAATCGCGAGAAATTTTCCGGCCGGGGGTTGACAGGACGGCGGCGGTTTTGCTAAAGTCCCAACCCGCGCCGCAAACGGTGGATGACGCCGGCGGCGGCGCGAACTTGCTCTGTGAAATCCGGTCGTTCAGGCGCAGAACCGGCGGGTCCAAAAGACGGACCGGCGGGGATGCGGGAGAATAGGAAGCTTGTGAAGCAACTGTCCGGAACGAAGACGAACGAAACGCGCAGCGCGGCTCCGGCCGGCGCGGCGCGCGGAATTTTTTTCTGAGAGTTTGATTCTGGCTCAGAACGAACGCTGGCAGCGTGGATTAGGCATGCAAGTCGAACGGGATCCGGAAGGTAGCAATACCGGCCGGTGAGAGTGGCGGAAGGGCGAGGAGCACGTGGACAACCTGTCCCGTGGGTGGGGATACCGTCCCGAAAGGGGCGTTAATACCGAATGGGGCCCCGGACCGCATGGTCCGGCGGCCAAAGGCGGGGACCGCAAGGCCCGCCCCCCCGGGAGGGGTCCGCGCACCATCAGCTAGACGGCGGGGTAACGGCCCACCGTGGCTTACGGTTAGCTGGTCTGAGAGGACGACCAGCCGCACTGGGACTGAGACACTGCCCAGACTCCTACGGGAGGCTGCAGTCGAGGATCATTCGCAATGGGCGAAAGCCTGACGATGCGACGCTGCGTGGAGGATGAAGGCCCTCGGGTCGTAAACTCCTGTCATGGGGGGCGAGGCGGAGGCGGTTAACGGCCGCCCGAGTTGACGGTACCCCAAGAGGAAGCCACGGCTAACTCTGTGCCAGCAGCCGCGGTAATACAGAGGTGGCGAGCGTTGTTCGGATTTACTGGGCGTAAAGGGCGCGTAGGCGGCCGCGTGTGTGGGGTGTGAAATCTCCGGGCTCAACCCGGAAAGTGCGCCCCAAACTGCGCGGCTCGAGTGCGGGAGGGGAGATCGGAATGCAGGGTGTAGCGGTGAAATGCGTTGATATCCTGCAGAACACCGGTGGCGAAGGCGGATCTCTGGAACGCAACTGACGCTGAGGCGCGAAAGCAGGGGGAGCAAACAGGATTAGATACCCTGGTAGTCCCTGCCCTAAACGGTGCACGCTTGGGGTGGGGGGATTTCACCCCCCCCGTCCCGGAGCTAACGCGTTAAGCGTGCCGCCTGGGGAGTACGGCCGCAAGGTTAAAACTCAAAGAAATTGACGGGGGCCCGCACAAGCAGAGGAGCATGTGGCTTAATTCGATGCAACGCGAAGAACCTTACCCGGGTTTGACATGCAGCTGCACGTCCCGTGA
>MWEJ01000262.1 GCA_002071025.1 Verrucomicrobia bacterium ADurb.Bin070
TTGACTGGCGAGCCGAATGAAACCTCGATTTTGTTTGACGATACCGTAAATGATCGCCAATCCCATGCCCGTGTCCGGAGCGCTGGACTTGGTTGAGAAGAAAGGATCGAAAATCTGAGCCTGGGTTTCGTCATCCATGCCGCATCCGGTATCGCGAAAAGAGAGGCACACGTAGTCGCCGGGGAGGGCGCCGCCGGCAGTGTCGCCGACGGGGCCGTCGATGTGCATGTTCTCGATCGCCACCGTGACGGCCCCTTCATCGGTGATGGCATCGTGGGCGTTTTCGGCCAGATAGACCAAGATCTGGGTCATTTGGTCGGGATCCATCATCACCGGCCACGGCGGCGCGCCAGACTGAAGCGTCAACCGGATGCGCGGCCCCAAGATATGCTCGAGGGTTTCTAATAGTCCGCTGACCGTCTCATCAAGTTGGATGGCACGCGGCAGAGAGGTCTGCCTGGCGGCGAACCCCAGCAGGCGGTTGACGAGGCCGGCTGCATGGTGGCCGGCCTGCAGGATCGCTTGAATCGCCTTTTGGCGATCCTCGTCCATTTCCGCGGAATCCTGCAGCCACTCCGCATTTCCGATAATCACCGTGAGCGCGTTGTTGAAGTCATGGGCCACACCGCCCGCCATTCTGCCAAGGGCCTCAAGTCGCTGGGTCTGTTGAATCTGAGCCGTGAGTTCGGCTTCCTGTTCTGCCGCCATTCGACGTGCGGTGATATCATGAATCACGCCCTCCAGGCTATTCGTACCCTCCGCATCGTCGCCTGCCGCCGAGCCGCTTTCCCAAACCCATTTGACGGTCCCGTCCGCCGTGATGATACGGTATTCGATCGTGTATGGTGCGCCGCGCTTGATCTGCGCGTTGATGGTGTCCCATACCTTTTGGCGGTCATCGGGATGGATCAGGTCATAATAGGAGAGCTTGCCGTTGTCGATTAAGGTTTCCGGATCATACCCGGTGAGTTCCCGGCAGTTCGCGGAGAGGTACTGCATGGTCCAATACGAATCCATGCCGCAGCGGAAAACGACACCCGGCACATGCGCGATCAAGGCCTTGAGGTGGCGTTCGCTGTCGGCCAGCGCCCTTTGCGCGGCGCGTTCCACGGTTTGGTCTTTGAAGACCAGCACCACCCCGACTACCGCATGTTGGTCGTCGAAAACCGGCGCGGCGCTATCGGCGATCGGATATTCTTTTCCGTCACGCGCGAGCAACAAGGTGTGGTTGGCAAGGTCGGTCACACGGCCTTCCCGCAAGACCTTTTGCGCCAGGGAAGAAACGGCCTCGCGCGTGGTTTCGTTAATGATGCGGAAGACCTTGTCCAGCGGCAACCCTTTCGCGTCGGCTTCGTTCCATCCCGTCAGGGCTTCGGCCGCCGGATTCATCTGCACGACACACCCCGTGCTGTCTGACGTGATCACGGCGTCCCCAATGCTGTAGAGGATCGTGCGATACTGCGCGTTGGCCATGAACTGTTCCCGCTGCGCGTTGTACAGTGAACGATAGAGCGAGGCTTGGCGATGACGGAACCCCAAGGCGGTGGTGACGGCCGCCAGCAGGATACCCAGCAGGACCATGCCCGCGATGGCCAACGCGCGTTCACGAACGGATCCGAGCAGTTCCGCCGCATCGACCTTAGTGACCACGAACCAGTCAGACTCGGGGATGGGACGCAGATCGGCCAAGACGCGAACCCCTCGATAGTCGGATCCCGAAAAAACACCTTGGCGTCCCAAGATCGCCTGTACGGCTGGCAGATGGGCCTCCGACAGCGGACGTTTCAACGACATGGCTTTGTGGCTCTGGTGGCGCAGGCAACTCAGGTAGGCCACTTGGTCGCCGTCGCGGCGGACCAGCACAGACTCCGCGCTTGTGCTTGAGCCCGGCCACGCCTTGATGAGCGGGTACAAACGTTCTGACGCATTGCACCGCAGGACCAAGACGCACTCTGCCTGAGTCGCGCCCGAAACGGTTGCCACGGCGTCGATGTGCGCCGAACCGGCCTCGTCCATGTAAAAATCTGAAAGAACCGGTTGGCGAGAAGCAAAGGCCTGTGTGACGGCGCGTGTCGTCTCTGCGGGCAGGTGAGGCGGCGGAGCGAGTGCGGAACCTAAAATCTTCCCGCTCGAGGCGACCAGCAGCACATCATCATAAATACCGCCTTTGCGGTTGACAGAAAGCATCAGCCGCACATCCGCAGGGTTCTCCCTTTCGATCGCCCGGATCAGAGTCGGTCCGCGCGTGAAACGGATGACATCAGCCAGACGCTCACGTCGCCACGCCGCGATCTCTGCCGCTTTCAGGGTGCCGACAGACGTCAACTCTCTGGCCCGGCTCTCCAAAATCTGCACACGGTCTGCTTGATAGGCGAGCAAACCAACCATTGCCATGACACTTGTGGCCAAAACGAAAACTGTGGTCCAAAGGTGCAGACGCCTGCGCGAAACCGACGACACGTCGCTCATATGACACCTCGCTCTCTGCGCCCTGATGACCTCGATATACCTAGGACACCGTTCCGTAAATTAAACAGCTTAGAGTTTAGGCCTGCCGACAGAGCTTGTCAACAAGAACGTTTATTTTGCCCTGCGCCGGAAGGTGCTCTCGGACAGGCTCACGTCCGCCGGGGCCGCACGCTCCGGCCGGATATTTGGAGGGCCCGACGGCCGAGAGCTTCAATCCTGAATCTTCATGGCCGCCTTGACCTGCTTCGTGAGCACGGCGGGCTCGCGCCGCAGCGTAGCGAGATCGAAGCGCGGCAGCAGCTCGCGCAGCGTGAGCCGTTCGCCCCACGCGGCCCAGCCGCACCACCATGCGAGCAGACCGATGACCTGTTCCGGGGCGAGGCCCGCCGCGCGCAGCGCGCTGATGCGGGTGTCCCCGTGGCGTTTGGCGAGGCGCCGCCCCTCCTCGCTCACCACCAGCGGCACATGGATAAAAGCGGGCGGCACCAGACCCAGCGCGCGGTAAAGCAGGAGCTGGCGCGGGGTGGCCGGCAGCAGGTCGTCGCCGCGCACGACCTCGGTGACGCCCATCGCGGCGTCGTCCACGACCACGGCAAGCATATAGCCCGCACCGTCCGGGTCGCGCGCGAGCACGAAGTCGCCGCTGAGCGCATCGACCTGCTGCGCGCAGGGGCCGTGAAAGCCGTCTTCGAAGCGCACGGTCTCGCCTTCCGGCACGCGGAAGCGCCAGGCCGGCAGGCGGCCGGGATGCAGGACGCGCCGCGCGGCCTCATAGTCGGCAAAGCGGCCGCGGCAGAGGCCCGGGTAGAAGAGTCCGTCTTCTGCGTGGGGCGCGGACTGGCCGACCTCGACGTCGCGCCGCGAGCAGACGCAGGGATAGGCGAGACCGCGCGCGCGCAGCGTTTCCAGGGCTCGGGCATAGTGCGTCCGCCGCTGCGTCTGCGTATAGGGCGCATGCGGACCGCCGATGTCCGGCCCCTCGTCCCAGTCCAGGCCAAGCCAGCGCAGGTCGTCGAGCGCCGCGCCGGCCGCGCCGGGCTTGTTCTTGGGATGGTCGAGATCCTCCATGCGCAGCAGCAGCGTGCCGCCGCGGCTGCGCACACTCAGCCACGCGATCATAAAAGTGCGGGCGTTGCCGAGGTGCAGCGCGCCGGTGGGGCTGGGCGCGAGCCGTCCGCGGGGACTGCCGGGCGGGGGGATTTGCGTCATGCGGCCATGTTACGCCGATGCCCGTCGGGAAGGAAGCCGAAAATGGTTCCCGGATTCCGTTGGTGGACAACAAGTTACGAAGAAACACAAAATATAGTGGACATCAAATGCGGGAACTACTATATATAGACACGTTTCACGAGGTTGTCGTTTTTTTCGCCCGACGTCAGGCCCGGGGTACCCCGGAAGGTGGAGGCGTGAGGATACCGGCCAGCCAGTGGGTTTTCACGGGAGGAGACGCGTGCCCCCGCAGACCGCCGTGTCACATTTTTCCCCTTTTCCGCACGCAAAGGAAGCACCATGAGCATTGAAGCGCTGAAGAACTACGTGTTCACCTCGAAATACAGCCGGTACATCCCCGAAAAGATGCGGCGCGAAACCTTTCCCGAGGCGGTCGAGCGCGTGATCGACATGCACCGCCGGCACTTTGCGGCGAAGGGGATCGACGTCGAGGATCTGCTGCAGGTCTGCGAGCAGGCGATGAAACGGCGGATGGTGCTGGGCAGCCAGCGGGCGATGCAGTTCGGCGGCGAGCCGATCCTGCGCAAGCACGCGCGCATCTACAACTGCACCACCTCGTACTGCGACCGTCCGCGTTTCTTCCAGGAGGCGTTGTGGCTGCTGCTGTGCGGCTGCGGCGTGGGGTTCTCGGTGCAGACGCACCATATCGCCAAGCTGCCGGGCATCGCCAAGCCCGGCGGCGCGAACGCCACCTTCACGGTGCCGGACACGATCGAGGGATGGGCCGACGCGCTGGGCGTGCTGCTCTCCAGCTATTTCTCCACGCGCCAGCCTTTCCCGGAGTACGCGGGCGCGACCGTGCAGTTTGACTACACGCAGATCCGTCCCAAAGGGCGTCCGATCTCTTCCGGCATGGGCCGTGCACCGGGGCCGGAGCCGCTGCGCCGCAGCCTGGAGATGATCCGCGGGCTGCTCGACAAACGCTTGGCCGAAGGCCACACGCGCCTGCGTTCGGTCGACGCCTACGACATCCTCATGCACGCCTCCGATGCCGTGCTTTCGGGCGGCGTGCGCCGAAGCGCCACGATCTGCCTCTTCTCGCCGGAGGACGAAGGGATGGCGACCGCCAAGACCGGCAACTGGTTCACCGAGAACCCGCAGCGCGCCCGCTCCAACAACTCCGCCGTGCTGCTGCGCAACCAGACCCCGCGCGAGCAGTTCACCAAGCTCATGAAGTCGGTCAAAGAGTTCGGCGAGCCGGGCTTCGTTTGGACCGACCACCTGGACATGACCTTCAATCCGTGCGGTGAGATCGGTCTCTATCCGCAGATCGACGGTATGTCGGGCTTCGCCTTCTGCAACCTCTGCGAAATCAACATGGGGATCGTGGACGACAAGGAGAAGTTCCGGACCGCCTGCCAGGCCGCGGCGATCCTCGGCACGCTGCAGGCCGACTACACCGATTTCGGTTACCTCGGCGAGGCCAGTACGCGCATCGCCAAGCGCGAGGCGCTGCTGGGCATCTCGATGACCGGCATGATGGAGCACCCCGCCGTGTCGTTCGACGCCGGCCTGCAGCGCGAG
>MWEJ01000263.1 GCA_002071025.1 Verrucomicrobia bacterium ADurb.Bin070
GGGCTTGATCCGCAGCACGTCCGCTGATCGTATCCATGAGGAACGGGCCGAATATGAGACCGACGACCGGCGGTTAGCGGATTAGGATTACGATTAAGATTACGATTAAGCAGGGTATCCACCAACAGAACTGCCATGCGCCCAAGCAAGCGTAGGCTGACAAAATTGTATTGCTTTGGGGCCTGTGCGGTGCCACACTCTGAAGGATGGGAAGTTTGTGATTGTTCAATGAACACATACAGCATTCATGCATCACACTTCACCACAGGGAGAGCCGATATGCACACAACGTCGATCCCCCGCGCCGCGTGGGCGTTGGGAACATGGGGTTTGTTGATGGGAAACTTGGCGCAGGCCAATCTGTGGTGGGAAGCGCCTGCCCTGAAATATGATGAGAGACTGGTCGGCAGTACCGCATCAGACCCTCACTATATGGGCAAGGATGAAGCCGACCAGCACCTCGCCATGGTGACGGGTTCGGGAGGCGGCACTGCCTATCTCTACAGTATCCCGGCGTTGACCGCCGCTGCGTCATCGAACGACGTCGCCCCGATCGCCCAAGGCAACCACGTCGATTACTGGGGCACCAAATGGAAGGGTGTCGCCGTCTCCTCCCGCCTGCGCCGCGTGCTGACCGGGCAGACCGGCGATTTACCGGACCACACCAGTTTCCCCGTGACGGCACCGTGGCTCAAGGACGTCAACACCTTCAATGTTACCAACGATCCGACCAACATCTATTTTGACGGTTGTTCCTTCAGTCCCTCCGGCGAACATCTGTACTCGGACGTCTATAAGAGCGACAACCCGGCCATCCCGCGACGTACGACGATCATCAAGTGGAATGTCACCAACCTGCTCAGCGGCGGTATCGGGCTCACGACCAACGCTGTTGCGATTACCTCGCTCAGCCGCATCCGCAATGTGAGCGCCTACGCGATCGGCGGCAAGGATTTGGTGTATTACGGCGAGGGCGATGACACGCTGGGGGTCAGCGTGCGCAAAGCCTGCGTCTATGATTTCGCGCTGGGGACGGAAACGGTGTTGGCCACGCTGGACCGCACCGGCGAGACGGGCGTTATCGGTGCGGATCTGGATATCATGAATGTCAAGATCGGCGGCATTGTGCCCGGGCGGCAGATGCACCTCTACGTTCAGTGCAACGACGGCGCACTGTTCATCTACACACTGAATGCCGACGGCCAATCTGTCGGCGCCCTGGCGAAAAGCTTTACCGCCGCCGAGATCAAGGCGCTCGTCGGCGACCCGGACCTGCCGCGCATCCGCAACTTCGAAGTGACGAACGACGAGCGCTTCGCGTTCATCCTGAACAAACCTTCCGCCGCCGCGGGCGGCGACGCCAATACCTGTCTGCATGTGCTGTGGGCGCCGCCGGTCCAGGCACGCGCCTGGTTCAAACGCCCGGCCCTGAAGGTCAAGGAAGAGATCGCGGTCAGCAACCCGCAGTATCTGAACAAAGACGCGGGCGACCGCTATCTGTTCCTGCCGGCCGGCACCGGCAAGACCGCGCCGGCCTACCTTTACGACATCCCCCGCCTGACCGCGGCGGGCTGTGCCGACGAGGTCGCCCCGATCGCCGCCGGTATCCCTGTCGGGACGCTGATCTACCACGAGGATTTTGACGGCATCGAGACCGCCACGACCGAGGCGACCCTTGCCGCGCTCGGCTGGCAGAAATCCGAGAACACCCCGCCCGGGCTGGCGCACACCGCGACCTATACGGTCTCCGGCGGCAAGCTGACGACCGACAACCTCGACGCCACGGCCGGCGGCACCTCCAACGATTCTTATGCGCTCATCAAGCCCGACGCCTTCATGCAGGTCTTCTGCACCAATGACTACACCTACCAGTATGACGTCACTTACCGCGCCACGTCCGATAACGGCTTCCGCTATGTGTCGCTGCTCTGCAACTACACCGGCACCAACGTCTACAACACCGTCGATCTGCGCATGCACGGCGACGGCTACAACCAAGCCCGCATCGGCAGCGCGTGGCCGCACTACAACGACACCACCTGCCCGCTGCGCGCGACCGGCACCAACGCCCTGCTCTACCGGCTCTTCGGGCAGCCGCTCACGACCGATCTGAACCAGCTCGGCCTCAAGGACAAGACCGTCACCCTGCGCGTCGAGATGTCCAGAACGCGAGGGCCCACCGTCTATGTGAACAACATGCTGGTTTCGAAGATGGCGGCCAACCCTCAGAACTGGGCCGCGCTGAGAGACATGGCCTACGCGCTCTGCTTCAAGACCTCGCGCGACATCAAAGCCGAGATCGACAACCTCATGGTCTGGACCGGATGCAGCCCGCAGCCCGTCCAGCCGCCCGTGCCGGCCGGCACGATGATCTACGAGCAGGACTTTGACGGCATCCAAGCCGCAAGCAACGCCGAGGTCGAGCAGGCGCTCGGCTGGGACATCGTGGAAACGCCCGCCGCCCCGCTCAACACCCTCGCCCACACGGCGCGTTATTCGATCCAGGGCGGGAAGCTCACGACAGACAATCTGTCTGAAACGGTCGGCCTTTCCAATGATTCGTACGCGATCATCAAACCCGGCGACGTCATGAAGGCCTACTGCACCAACGACTATTCGTACCAGTACGATGTCACGTATCTGGATGCGAGCACCAACAACTTCCGCTACGTGGCCATCCTGTGCAACTACACCGGCTCGAACGTCTACAACACGGTTGACGTGCGCATCCGCGGCGAGGGCTACAACCAGATCCGGCACAACAACAATAAGTGGGAACTGTACAACAAGAACACCTGGCCGCTCAACGCGACCGGATTGAATTCCATGATGTACATGCTGTACGGCAAGCCCTACTACACGCCCGCCAACTACAACGTGCTGTACTACAACTACACCAACGTCACCCTCACCGTGCGCGTCCACATGTCCATGGAAAAGGGCCCGTCGGTCTACGTCAACGACATGCTGGTCTCGCAGATGGACCAGAACCAGAGCTTCTGGGGCGAGCGCACCAACTGGAACGCCTACGCCCTCTGTTTCAAGACCTCCAACAAAGTCAAGGCCGAGATCGACAACCTCAAGATCTGGACCGGCTGCGGCGCGCCGCCCGTATGGAAGTCCGGCGCCGTTTCGGGGCGGAACCTGCGCGTGGTGACCGGCAGCGGCGGCGAGCCGCTGGCCAGCTCCAGCCTCGCGCTAAGCGCGCCGTGGACCCGGGACACCTCGGTGATTCAGTCCGACGCGCAGACCGTGCAGTTCGACACACTGGACTTCGGCCGCGACGGCTCCTGCCTCTACACCGACAACCGCAGCGGCGCGCCGCGCAACCGGATCGTCAAGTGGGACGTCGGCTCGCTGACCAGCAACGGCGTCAGCCTGGTTTCCAACGCCGTGTACGCCACGTCGGTGAACGGGCTCAGCGCGATCAACGTGTACGGCATCGGCGGCACCGACCTCGTCTATTACGGCGAGTGCGTGGTCACCAACGGCGGCGCGGCGCGCGTTTGCGTGCTCGATCCCGCGACCGGCACGGAGAGCCTGCTGCTCAGCGGCGTGCCCGGCCGTGTCGCCAACGTCAAAGTGGCCGGCATCGGCCTCGGCGAATTGCTGCTCTTCGTGCAGTGCGACGACGGCGCGCTGCGCGTTTACGCGCTGAACGCCGACGGCCGGTCGGTCGGCGCGCTCCTGAAAGCCTTCACCCCGGACGAGATCAAGACGCTGCTCGGCGGCGTGAGCTTCACCGCCATGCGCAGTTTCGAGGTCACCAACGACGGCCGCCACGCCTTCTTCACCTTTGACGGCGCGGACGCGCTTTACGTGGTGGAAGGCCTGCCCCCGCGCAGCGGCATGGTTCTCACGCTCGGCGGGGAATGATCTAGCATAGCGGGCTGCGCGCGTGATATCTTTATGACATGAAAATGTTTCGCGCGCAGCTCCTTCTTCCTCTTCTTTTGTCCGGTCTTTCGGTGTCTCGGCTGAGCGCCGCCGAGGCCGTCGTCTCGCCCGACGGCGCGCTGGAGGCGCGCGTCGAGCTGCGCGACGGACAGCCGTTGCTTTCGCTCGCCTGCCGCGGCGCGGCCGTGCTGGAGCCCGCGCCGCTCGGCGTCACGCTGAAGCCGCCGTTCGCCGGCGGCTTCGACCTGGCCGGCCAGACGCGCGGCAGCGTCGACAGCGCCTGGACGCCGGTCTGGGGTGAGCGCTCATCGATCCCGGACCGCTACCGGTCGCTGACCGTGACGCTCAAAGAGCGCGGCCCGCTCGCGCGCCCGTTCACCCTTGAGCTGCGCGCCTATAACGAAGGCCTGGCCCTGCGCTATCGGCCCGCCGGCGCGGACGGCGCGGACTGGCAGCTTGAACGCGAAGACACGGCCTTTCGCTTCCCTGACGGCAGCGCGGCGTTTGCCATCGCCTGGGCCGAGGACACCTTCCCGCAGGACCCCGTTCCGATCACCGCGCTCACCAAGAACGCGATGATGCCCTTCACCGTGCGCCTGCCCGGCGGCACATACGCTTCCGTGCTTGAGGCGGGCGTCGTCAGCTACCCGCGCGCCATGCTGGCGAAACGGGACGCCGCAACCGTCGGCATTGCGCTGCATGGCCGGGCGGAGGGCGCGGCCGGCGCGGCCACGCCCTGGCGCGTCGTGCTGGTCGGCGACAGCGAGGCGCGCCTGATCGAGCACGCGCATCTGGTGCAGACGCTCAACCCGCCGTGCGCCCTCGCCGACACCGCGTGGATCCGGCCCGGCCTCACGATTTCCGACCACGGCAACTGCCTGCTGCAGATGGCCGACCTGAAACGCGTGATCGATGTCGCCCACACCAACGGCTTCCGCTACCTTCAGCTCGACTGGGGCTGGTACGGCACCGAATGGACCTGGACCGACGCCGACCGTAAAAAGTTTTTGGCGGTCAACCCCTCTTGGGCTGACGATTTGAGCTGGGTCACCAACACCTACGCTGACCCCTACACGGTGGCCAAGGGGCGCGTGCCCTACCGTCCCGACTGGAAGAGCCACACAGTCGTCGACCTCGACATGCCGGAGTTGGTCCGCTACGCTCGCGAGCGCGGCATGGGCCTCTGCCTCTACATGCACGGCGACGTGCTGCGCGCACACGATCTGGACAAGCTGTTCGCGACCTACGCGGCCTGGGGGCTCGCCGGCCTCAAGCCCGGCTTCGTGCGGTACGGCAGCGCCGAGCAGACC
>MWEJ01000264.1 GCA_002071025.1 Verrucomicrobia bacterium ADurb.Bin070
GTTCGGGATGGAGAACATCGTGGGTGAATCGGATGCGATGAAACAGGTGTTCGAAATCATCCGGCAGACAGCGCCCACCCAAGCCTCGGTCTTGATCCAGGGACCAAGCGGGACGGGCAAGGAGTTGGTGGCTCAGGCGATTCACCGCCTCAGTACGCGCACCAAGGGCCCGTTCGTGGCGGTGCACTGTGCGGCGCTTTCCGCCACACTGCTGGAAAGCGAATTGTTCGGTCATGAAAAAGGAGCCTTCACCGGCGCCACGGTGCAGCGCAAGGGACGCTTTGAGCTGGCGGACGGCGGCACGCTCTTTTTGGATGAAATTTCCGAGATCGATCCCGCCATTCAGGTGAAGCTCCTGCGGGTGCTGGAAGAGCGCATGTTCGAACGGGTGGGCAGTGAAGAGACGATCGAGGTCGATATCCGCCTGATCGCCGCGACCAACCGTGACCTGCGTGAGTATGTGGCGCAGGGCAAGTTTCGCGAAGATCTCTATTTCCGGCTGAACGTGGTCGACATCACCTTGCCGCCGCTGTCTGCACGCGCGGGGGACATTCCGCTGCTGGCGGACCGGTTTCTCAAGGAGTGTTGCGAGAGGAATGCCAGGCAGATCGAGGGCATGACGCCGGATGCCATGAGCATCCTTGCGGCCTATGCGTGGCCAGGCAATGTGCGCGAGTTGCGCAATACGATTGAGAAGATGGTGGTGCTGTCGCGCAGCGACCGGCTGACGGCGCGCGACGTCCCCGCTAACATCCGCGATGCCGTGAAGGGCACTGCCGGCGGGGGGGCGCGCGCCCCGATGCTGACCTCGGGGTCGTTGGCCGAGACCGAGCGCCGGAAAATATTCGCCGTTCTGGAAAAAAATGAAGGGAACCGCACGCGGGCGGCTGAGGAGCTGGGAATCAGCCGCCGCACGTTGCATCGCAAGCTGCGCGAGTACAAGGCAGAAGGTGCGGGTGGCGAGTGGGCGCAGGGAGGTCTGGAATGAAATCGACAGGGCAT
This sequence comes from Verrucomicrobia bacterium ADurb.Bin070, assembly GCA_002071025.1. Taxonomy (GTDB): domain Bacteria; phylum Verrucomicrobiota; class Kiritimatiellia; order RFP12; family UBA1067; genus DUPH01. The sequence goes on from MWEJ01000264.1 coordinate 1,003, forward strand.
GTCATGGTTTGGGCGTGGCTGGTTGCGGGCGTCATATCGGTCTGGGCGCAAGGATTGCTCATTTGCGGCAGGTGCGGACGCGAGGCGCAGCCCGGCTCGGCCGTCTGCCGCCATTGCCAGGCCGCGCTGCCCCAGCCTAAGACTGACGCGCCGACGCCGCAACCGGCCGCGCCGGCGGTGCCTGATGCGGCTGACGAGGTGGGACGCATGGCGGGCAGCTTGGTCGAGGCGTGCGTGCGCCAGGCCCGCGACATTGAAGCAAAACAGCCTGAGCTGGCACTCGCCTACTATCAGAACGCGCTGGCGCTGATGCGCCTCGTGCCGTCCGGCACATTTCCCGCGAGCGCGGGAGAAGCGATCTTGGCCGGCAACGCGCGCACGCTTCAGGTGCTGCAGCGCGGCGCGGTGCCGTGCAGGCATTGCGGCGGCAGCGGGCGCTATCAGTTGGACCTGAGCAAAGTCGATCGCAGAAAAGGCGTGAAGGCGGTCGAAGGCCTGCCCTGTGCGGCCTGCAAAGGCGCCGGAACAGTGCCGGGGTTTCGCGAGGTGGCAAAGGTCAAGATGCTCATCCTGCAGGGACGTTCCGAGTTTGAGCGCAGGCAGATGGTGGCGGGTGAGGTCAAGGTGGGCCGCGTTTTGGTGCCGCCCGCATTGGACCGTCTGCTCACGAATCGACAGCGCGCCCTGATCATGACCGGTATGCCGTTGCCATGCCGTGACTGTCAGATGTCCGGACGTAAACTCTGCACCGCCTGCCGCGGCAGCGGGTGGAAAACATGCGACTACACGGGGTGTGATAACGGCGCGCTACAGGAGCCGCGTACAACTGGCTCGCGCAAAGAAAAACGGTTGAACGAGGATGAGGTCAAAAAGTGCCCCCGGTGCGAAGGGCTGGGAGAAATCCCCTGCGCGATCTGCAAAAGCAGTGGTGGCGTGGTGTGTTCGAAGTGCGATGGAAGCGGGCTGGCGCCGCGTTGCACGCGCTGCTCCGGAACCGGTTTGATGCCGTGCAGGACATGCAAGGGAACCGGTGATGTGAAAGGGGCGCCGTGCCCCGACTGCAAAGGAGAGACCATGATGCTGTGTCCGTCGTGCCGGGGGGAAGGGGCTCTGTCCCGATGAGTGAAACCCCCGCGTTCAAACTGCCGAATTTCGAGGTGCTGGGGCTGCTGGGACGAGGCGGTATGGCCTCGGTCTGGAAGGCGCGCCAAGTTTCGCTCGACCGCTTTGTAGCCGTCAAAATCCTCTCCTCATCCTTCGCAACCGATCAAGAGGATATCCGGCGCTTCCGCGAAGAGGCACGGGCGGCGGCGCAGTTGAAGCATCCCGGCATCGTGCAGGTCTACGATGCGAATTTCTCGGATGGCGTCTACTATTTTGTGATGGAGCTGGTGGACGGGTATACGATGGGCGATCTGCTGCGGCGCAAGGGGCACGTCAGCGAGGAGGATGCCCTGATCGTGGCCGAGAGTGTCGCGGTGGCCATGGATTACGCCTGGACCCATTACCAGATGGTGCACTGCGACATCAAGCCCGACAACGTCATGGTGGATGCGGACGGTACGGTGAAAGTCACGGATCTTGGGTTGAGCCGGTCCGTCACGCTCGTGACCAGCGAGAAGCAGGATGCGTCAGAAGAGATCCTGGGCACGCCCGCCTACATGTCTCCCGAGCAAGTTTACGGCAGCGATAAGCTGGATTGCCGGTCGGACGTGTATGAACTTGGCGCGACATTGTACCACATGGTGACAGGACGCATGCTGTTCCAAGGCAAGAGCGATGACGAGATGCTTCACGCCCATGTCGGCAATGAGCAAGCCCCCGATCCGCGTTCGCTTGGCACGCGCCTCAGCACGCCCTTCGCCCTGCTGCTGGAGAAAATGGTCGCCAAGGATCCCGACAGCCGCCACCGCGACTGGAAGTTGGTGCTGGCCGATCTGGCCCGCGTGCGCGAGGGGCGCCCGCCTTGGCCGGCCCTGCTGCCGGCGTTCGGCAGTTCAATCAAGCTGGAAGGCCACGCCTGAGAGCCGATGGGAGGGCCCGTGGGAAACGGCTGCATGATGCGCGAGGGGCGGGTTTGGGTGCGGAGGACCGCGCGCGCTGCGACGTGGCGCGCGCGTCTGCGCGGATTGCTGGGATGCCGCTCGCTCGGCGCTGACGCGGCGATGCTGATCGAACGCTGCGGGGCCGTTCACACGGTCGGCATGCGGTTCGCGCTGGATCTGGTGTTTCTGGATCGCGCCTGGCGCGTGACGCGCGTCGTCCGCAATGTGCCGCCCGGCCGATGGATGGTCGTCGGCGGCTGGCGCGCGGTGCGTGTGTTGGAAAGCGAGGCGGGCTGTGTCGATGTCGCAGGCGTGCGCATCGGCGAGACACTGGTCTGGCGGCCGGACGCCCAGGCGCCGGCCGCGCACATAGCGGAGGACGAACGTGGGACGGTTTCATGAACCGCCCGGAAGGGCGTGCAGGCAACGATGATACAGCGAATCAAAATCGGTACGCGCCGCGGCGTGTGCCTGCTGGTGGCAGGAATGGTCGCGCTGGCGCTGCGCGGCGGGCCGGTCGGCCCTTGGGACCGTGACATCCTTTACAAGACGCCGCGCTGCTTCGAGGCCGCCGAGTTCGCCACCAACGGCGTGACGACCGTTTTTTATGAAAGTGAGCCGTATCAGGGGCGCGCGACGCGCGTGTTCGCCTATTACGGGCTTCCGGCCGGGGCCTCGTCGGCGAAGAAAGTGCCTGGCATCGTGCTGATCCATGGCGGTGGCGGTTCGGCGTTTGTGCGCTGGGTCAAACTCTGGAACAGCCGCGGCTATGCGGCGATCTCGATGGACACCTGCGGGGCTGTCAGCGGCAACGCGTACGGCCACGAGCAGAAGGGACACCGGCGGCACGCCTGGTCCGGGCCGCCGGGATGGGGCGGCTTCGACAACTATGACGATCCGGTCGCCGATCAGTGGACCTATCACGCGGTGGCGGCCGCTGTCCGCGGCCACTCGCTGCTGCGGAGCCTGCCGGAGGTGGATGCGTCGCGCGTCGGCCTGACCGGCATATCGTGGGGCGGTTATCTCACCTGCATCGTGGCCGCTGTGGACGACCGGTTCGCGTTCGCCGTGCCGGTGTATGGATGCGGCTTCCTCGGGGACAACTCCACATGGATCGACCGGTTTCACGGCATGGGCAAAGTGAATGCCGGGAAATGGCTGGGCCTTTGGGACCCTTCGGTGTATTTGCCGCACGCCAAAATGCCGTTTCTCTGGGTCACCGGCAGCAATGATTTTGCCTATCCGATGGATTCGCTTCAGAAAAGTTGCCGGGCGCTGAAGGTGCCGTACACGCTTTGCGTCCGGTTGCGCATGCCGCACGGGCACGGCGCGGCTGGCGAGAATCCTGCCGAGATCCTGGCATTTGCAGACAGCATCGTGCGCGGCGGCAAGCCGCTGCCGGCCTTCACCCGGGTCATGCGAGCGGGCAGGACGGTAAAGGCCGCATTCGTGTGCAACGGACGCGCGGTCGTGAAAGCCGAACTTAATGTCACAAAGGATGCCGGGAAGTGGAAGGAAAAGACGTGGGAAGCGTTGCCGGCCGCGGTCCGGACAGGGCCGGACGGGACGGGCGCCGTTGACGCGCTGCTCCCGGAAAATGGAGCGGTATACTACCTCAACGTCGTGACCGATGACGGCTTGGTCGTCAGCAGCGAGCATGAGGTGCTCGACTAGACAGGAGACGCCGAGAGCGCGGCCAGCGGCGAGCGGTTGTGCAGATGCGTGATCGCCAGCGCGAGGGCGTCGGCGGCGTCATTCTGCGGTATTTCGGGGAGATTGAGCAAGGTCTTGACCATCTTTTGAACCTGCTCTTTTTGTGCCCCGCCGGTGCCGGCCACCGCCAGTTTGACGCGGCGCGGCTCATACTCATAGACCGGGATGCCGAGCCGGGCACATTGCGCGATGATCGCGCCGCGCGCATGCGAGAGGATCAACATGGTCTTGACGTTCTTGGCGTAAAAAATCCCTTCGATGGCCACCGCCTGCGGCTCATGCGCCCGGATCAGCTTCTCGATCTCGTCCTGCAGATGCAGCAAACACGCCGACAACGGCCGCCCCGCCGGGTTCTTCACCGTGCCGTAATAGACTGGAACCAGACGCGATCCCGCGCCG
>MWEJ01000265.1 GCA_002071025.1 Verrucomicrobia bacterium ADurb.Bin070
GGAGAGCAGGTGCGCCGGCGGAAAGGCCGGCGGGCTGTTCATGAGCTGCGTCTCGGCCAGCGCCTGGATCTGGTAACGCCCGCAGCGCGGGCAGTGGATCTCAAAGGTGTTGGCGCCGGCGCCGGAATGCGTGGCATTCGGAGCGCGGCAGACGGGACACTGTGTGCGGTTATCCATGAACATTCTCCTCTCGTCCATAACTTGAAAGTTGAGCGTTGGACGTTGAGCGTTGAAAGTTACCTCTTCGATGGCTCGCGGCACGGTCGCACGGCGGGCTTATCCGGCCGTCGTCTCGTCAAGCTTGGGATTGAAGAACACGGCCATCAACACCAGCAGCACCGCCGAACAGGCCAGCGTCACCAGCCACACCTTGTCCCACGAACCTTCCAGCACGCCCGCCGCGTTGCGCGTTGTGAAGAAATTGATGAGCCCGTTATTCGCAAAGGTTCCAATGAGCGAGCCGAAACCAAAGGTCATCAGCCCGTAGAACCCCTGCGCCTGGCTCTGCATGTCAGCAGGCGCGGACTTGCCCACAAAGATCTGTCCGCCGACGATGAAGAAGCCGAAAATGATGCCGTGAACAAGAATGCCGACGTAGATCGCAGGCAGCATGTCGCCGGCACCCAGATAGTACGCGCCATAGCGCACGACCATGGCCACCAATCCCGCGACGATCGACCACTTCACGCCGAACCTGCGCATCGCCACCGTCACCAGCAGCATAAAGCCCATCTCCGCCGCCTGGCCGATGTAGTTGGTCGCCGTCAGCAGCTTGAAACCCTTGGCCGCAAGGAAGTCGGAGAGAAACGCGAAGTGGATGTTGAAGGGAATCATCGCCACAAACGACACCAGCATGAAGATCGCGAAGTTCTTGTCTTTCATCAGCGACACGGCCCGCAAGCCGAGCGCATCGATGACCGAGAGCGGCTGGCCCTTCCCCTTGGGCGGCGTGGCCGGACAGAGCAACGCGACCAACGCGCCGGCCACAGCGACACCCGCCCCGCAGTAGAACGGGATCGACGTGCCGTCAATGGACGCCCCGAAAGCCTTGAGCGCCACGATGCTGAAGAACATCGATGCGACCCAGCCGATCGAGCCGAACACGCGGATCTGCGGGAACTGTTCCGCCGGACTGTTGGCCATGGCGATCGAAGCGGTCAAGCTCCATGTCGGCATGTAGAACAGCATGGCGATCAGCAGACACATGAAGACCTCGACGCCTGTCGTCGCGCGGCCGGCCATAAAGAGCATCACCGCGCACACGATGTTCGAAAACGCCAACACTTTCTCGCTGTTGAAAAAACGGTCGGCGACCATGCCGATGACGGGCGACGCGAGCGCGCCGAGCGGCATGGTGCTGAGAATCCACGGCTTCATGGCGTCCCACTTGTTATTTGTCACATAGGTCGCCAACGCGCCCCAGAAGACCGCAAACATCATGAACTGCAAGAACATCATCGCGCTGAGTTTGACGCGCGTCCCCATCGGCATCGAGTTCGACATACCAGCTCCCTTGTTGCGGCGCGGGCTCGCCCCGTCCGCAGGCTATCGGCCGCCTGGCGCAGGTCCTCCCCGGAACCTCACGCGCGTCGCCCGTTTTCAACCACTTAGTGTGCGCCCATTATCAACACGCCCGCATTGAACTGTCAACGAAAACCGTGTATGCTGTCCGACATGAAACTGCTCATTACCGCGGGCCCCACGCGCGAGCATCTCGACCCCGTGCGCTTTCTCAGCAACCGGTCGTCCGGCCGGATGGGCTTCGCGGTCGCTCAAGCCGCCGTGGAGCGCGGCCATACCGTGACGCTCGTCGCCGGGCCGGTCGCGCTGCCGACCCCCGAGCACGTCTTCCGCGTCGACGTCGTGAGCGCGCTCGACATGCTGGCGGCCGTGCGCCGCCTGCTCCCCTACCAGCACGCGCTGGTGATGTGCGCGGCCGTGGCCGACTGGCGGCCGAAAACCCAGAGCGGCGTCAAGCTCAAGAAGACCGAGATGCCGCCGGTGATCGAACTGGAGCCCAATCCCGACATCCTTAAAACTCTGCACCCGTTCAAAGAGAACCGGTCCTTCGTGGGCTTCGCCGCCGAAACAGGCGATCCGCTGGCCGAGGCGCAGCGCAAACTGACCAGCAAGGGGCTCGACCTGATCGTCGCGAATGACGTCTCCCGCCCCGATGCCGGCTTTGAAGTGGACACCAACATCGTCACCTTCCTCACCGCGTCCGAACCGCCCCAAGCCCTGCCGCTGCAGAGCAAGCTCGATGTCGGCCGCGCCATCGTCGCGTGGCTGGAACAGCGCACCGCCGTCTGACCGTCACCCATCCTTCGGCGTTCAGCGTTCGGCAGCCGGTGCCGCCTGAGGCGTGCCGCGCGTAGCCTTGCCGTGCAGGACGCCGCGCTCGTCGAACCAGAGCGGATCGATGCACAGAAACCGGTTCCAGCCGCGCGATTCGTCCCGCTGCTGATGGTACACGTGCCAGAGCGCGCCCTTGGCGTCGGTCACGACGCAGCCGTGTCCCGGCCCGAAAACGCCTTCGCCGCGCCGGATGACCGGGTTCCCGGGGTGCTTGACAAAGGGGCCGGCCGGGGAGGCGGCGGTTGCGTAGCCAACCGCGTAGTCGGGCGAATCGGCACCGGTTCCCGAGTAGATCAGATAGTAGGTGCTCTGGCGTTTAAGCAGGAACGGGCCTTCGGTGACGTGGCCGCTCGTCTTCTCCCAAGGCTCTGTGGGCCGCAAGAGTTCGACTGGGGCGCCCTCTTTTTCCAAGGGCGTGCGCATCCTCTGCACGGTGATGCGGAAACCGGGGAACTGCACGTAGTAGAGGTACAGCCGGCCGTCGTCGTCACGGAAAAGGTGCGCGTCAATGGCGTCTTCGACCAGCCTGGCCCGCTCTTCAAACGGCCCCTCGGGACTTTGGGCAACGGCCACCCCGATCCGCTCCCGCACGGTGTAGTACAGATAGATCAGCCCGTCATCGGGATCGGCGTAGAGATCGGGCGCCCAGACGTTCTTCTCGCCTGGCTTGAAGACGCGCCCCTTCCGGGTCCAGTTCACGAGATCCCGCGACGTGTAGACGCGGTAGCTGATGTTGTCGCCGGTGCAGTACAGGTAATAGGTCCCGTTGTAAAAAAGCACATCGGGGTCTGCCGGCCCGATGGCGTTGATGACCGGATTCGTGTAAGTCCCCGCCCACGGGAAAAGGACGATGCGCACCTGGGTCGCACCCATCGGCACAAATTCCGCCGTCTGTATCTCACCTTCAACCGCAATCGGACTCGGCGGAGGTTCAACGGCCCGCGCCGTGAGAAGGTCGCGCGTGTGCCCCCAGCCGCCGTAGTCGGTCCTGATGGTTTTCACCTTCAGAGACACGGGCGCCGAACCGGGTTCGAACGGATTCAAGGGCACGTCGCGCGTCTCCACCTCGGCGTCGACGCCGCCACGCGCATTCAGCACGAGCGCTCGGTTCCACGGCTCGGTCGCGCGGATCTCACGGCGCGGGAACCCGTTCAGGTCGCCCACCGTGCGCTTTTCAAACGGCACCTCGTAAGAGCCGACCGTCTGATCCTCATAGGCGAGCGTGAGCGCATAGAGCAGCGGCCCCCGCGTCACCGCCGCCGCGTTCTGATCCCAGCCGGTTGAGACGCCCACGTCCATCGGGAACCGCAACGACACCTCGTCTCCCGGTTTCCAGGCGCGGTCGACTGTGCAGAACGACCCCGGCTTGACGCCCGCCACCGCCTCGCCGTTCACCGTCACCTGCGGCGCGCGGCACCACCCGGGGATGCGCAGCTTGAGCGGAAACTTCGCCGTCCCCTCGCGGAAGGCCAGCTTCACATCCGGCCCGAACGGATAAGTCCCCGTCTCCTCGACCGTCACCCGCGCACCGCCGGCGGTCGCCGTCACCGTGCAGGGACCGTACGCTGTCGCCGCGAGACCGTTGTCCGCCGTCTTCATCCAGAGCGACTGGACGAATTTCGGCCAGGCGAAATGGAAGTTGGAGCGGCAGCAGCCAAAGCCCGCGTGCGGGCCCGAACAGAGCGATCCGACCTTGTCGCCGTTGTTCACAAACCCGTAGGGCCCGTCAACGCAGTGCGGCAGGTTGAGGAGGTTGTAATAGCGCATGCCGCGCCCGTCCGGCGCCAGGGTCGCGGGGAGCGTGTTGTACGCCACCGTTTCCAAATCGTCGCCGATAGCGGCATCGCCCCAAATGCCCAGCGCGACCTGGTTGCTGAGGATGCGTTCGGCGATCGCGCAGAGTTCCGTGCCCTCCGACGCGCTGCGGCTTGAAAGCGGCTCGCTGCCGTTCACCATGCGGTCGGGCCGGCCGAAGGATTGCATGATCCAACCCTCCGGCGCAAACGCCGCCGCGTAGGCGTCGCGGTGCCGGGGATCGCCGTCGACACGCCATTGCAGCGGCGGCGCTTTGACGCCCTGCATGAAATTGACGATGTGGCTGCGGCAGCCCGCTTTCGACGGATCGCCGCCGCGGTGATAGTAGGTGCTCCAATCGGCGATCTGACCTGACAGCAGGCGGGCGAAGGCCTCCAGCTCTTTCTTGCCCGTGCGCGCGTGCAGCCAGAGGACCACGTCCAGCTCATCCGCGCCGCGGGCCATGGCCCACTTGGACTCGTCCGCCAGCGCATACCGTTGCAGTTCCTCCGCCTGAAACGCGAAGTACCGCTCCAGAAACGGCGGCACGCGCGGATCGTCCGTCGCCGCGCACCAGTCGCGCACGAGCCAGAGCGCGATCATGTTCGCCCACCAGTTGCGCGCGCGCGGACCGAAATCGCCGTTCGGCCGCTGGCTCGCGAGGATGGCGTCCACCCAGCGCTTCGCCTTCGCCTTCAGCGCGGCGTCGTCCAGCGCCAGCGCCAGCGCCAGCGCCACGAGCCCCTTCGCGTAATAGGGGCCGCGCTCCCAGGCATACTGGCCGCCCCGCCCCGCACCGGTCAGCCAGTCGCTGCGGCCGATGTCGTCGTAAAGCTCCTCCGCATGCCCCGTCAGGCCGTCCCGCTGGAGTTCAAGCTGATGCCTGAGCCACGCCTGCGCCTGAACCGCGCCGTCAGGCAGCACACTCATGGCAGCCGGCCTTTGCGCCAACACAGGGAACACAGCCGAACAGACGGCCGCCAGCATCATTCTCTTCTTCATTTGAGTT
>MWEJ01000266.1 GCA_002071025.1 Verrucomicrobia bacterium ADurb.Bin070
GCGTTTGATCCAATCTTCGCGTTCGCGGAGTTGGCGCTTGCGATAGTTGTCGAAATCGGCCATCAGGCGCGCGTAGCGGTCTTTCAGGAGCAGCAGCTCCTGCGCGTCCGGGGTGGCAGGCTCAGCCGGCGCGTCCGCTTGCGCAACGTTTTCCGAGGGCTCGGCAGGGACGGCGGTGCCAGCTTCGCCGGCCGCGGCATCCGTCGCCGGCGTCTCGACAGGCTCGGTCGTCTCGGGGCTGGCGGTGGCATCTGGGGCGGGGGTCTTTTTCTTGCTGAACATGATGTAAGCTTCCTTTTTGTCTGTCGGGCGGCGCAACGGAAAGGCCGCGGTTCAAAACCTCCGGCCGCGCCCGCCACAGAGGTGCGGGCGGGAGGAGAAATCAGACGCATAAGTGAAACACAGTCGCCCCGGATAGTCAAGGCGCGCCGAATTTGACATAGACCGGGCGGTACAACGCAAACGGCCCGTGGGCCGGCGTCAAGCGACCGGTCGCCCGATCGTAGGCGTAAGACATGAGCGCGTTCGAGTTTTCGTGGCCGAGCAGCACGAACTTCTCGCCGGGCATGAATTCAAAATCGCGCGGCGAGGCGCCTGCGAGCCGGGAGATGGCCAGCAGGTCCATCTTGCCGGTTTCGGGGTCGATGTCGTAGGCCGCGATGCTGTCGTGGCCGCGGTTTGAGCCGAAAAGCCGGCGACCGTCCGCCGAAAGCTTGAGGGCGGAGGCTTTGCTGTATTCGGTGAAGTCGGGCGGCAGCATGGTGATCGTCTGAACGTGGACGAAGGCGTCGCCGGTGTAGAGGAATGACGAGATCGTGTTGTTCAGCTCGTGCAGCAGGTAAGCGGTCCTGCGGTTCGGGTGGAAGAGGAGGTGGCGCGGACCGGCGCCGCCGGCGCTGGCGATGGCGAGCGCGGGAATTTCTTTGAGGCCCAACGCGCGTGCCGGGAAGTCGTACACCTTGACCCGGTCGATGCCGAGATCGCAGATGCACAGGTGCCGGCCGTCCGGCGAGACTTCGGCGCAGTGGGCGTGCGCCTTCTCTTGGCGCTTGGGGTCAGGCCCGCTGCCGGTGTGCGTCACGGTCACGGGCGGTGTGTCGGCGAGCCGTCCGTCGGCGTCCAGTTCGAAAACCCCCGACACGGCGTTTGTGTATTCGGCGAAGACCAAGGCCCGCTCGGCGGGATCGAGCGCGACGTAGCAGGGCGGCGTCACGCCGATCGGCTTGTGGTTGAGTGGCTGCAGGGTGTCACCTTGGATGGCATAGGCGGCCACGGCGCCGTTTGTTCCGGGTGCGCCCAGAGCAGGCAGGCCGAGCCCGGCATACAGGCGGGTCCGGGCTTTGTTGAGGGTGAGGTAGATCGCGTTTTCAATGCCTGCAACACAGCCGACCGGACGGAAATCGCCGCTCTCTGTGTCGGCATCAAAGATATGGATGCCCGTCTTTTTTTCATCCGTGTAGCAACCGATATATGCCAAAACGTTCATACTGCCCGATCTCCCTCCGAATGGGTCTTAACCGTCATCGCGCTAGTTTGGCATGGAACGCGGCACCGGGCAAGGCGGAAAAGACCCACCTTACGGATTGCATGTCTACGGCCGAATGGCGTATTCTATCCCCCTTTGTGGAGCACGAGATGAGCGATAAAAAAGTGTCGATGGCGGATTTCGAGTCGTTGTTGAGCGCGCAGTTGAGCACCTATCATAAGGGGTTCAACCCGGGGGACCGGGTGCGCGGGACGGTCAGCAACATCAACAACCAGTATGTGACGCTGGATGTCAACGCGAAGCGCGAGGGGCTGGTCCCGCTCGCGGATATGACCCTTGAGGACGGAACGTTGCGCTGCGCGATCGGCGATACGGTCGAGGTGATTTTCGCCGGCATGCAGAACGGCGCGTTCCTCTTTTCCGGCAGCATCAATGCCAAGCAGGTGGTCGACCGTTCGCTGGCGGACGCCTATCAGCGCCAGATGCCAGTTGAAGGGCGCGTTGAAAAGGAGATTAACGGCGGCTACGAGGTGACAGTCGCCGGCAAGCGCGCCTTCTGCCCCTTCTCGCAGATCAATCTCTTCCGCCAGGAGGGTGCCGAGTACATCGGTCACACCTTCAACTTCCTGATCACTGAATACGGCGACGACGAACGCGGCCCCAACGTGATCGTCAGCCGCCGCGCCCTGCTGGAGAAAGAGCGCGAGGCGCAGCGCGAAGAACTGGTGGCTGACCTCTATGTCGGCATGGTCGCGACCGGTACGGTCACGCGCATCGTGGAATTTGGCGTGTTTGTTGATCTCGGCGGCGCCGAGGGCTTGATCCCGCTTAAGGAGATCGCCTGGGGCCGCGACGTGAAGCCTGAGGACGTGGTCAAGGCGGGCGACCGGGTCGACGTGCAGATCAAGGATCTGGACTGGGCGCGCAACCGTATCTCGCTCAGCCTGCGCGGGGCGCAGGGCGATCCCTGGAACGACGCGGTGGCGCGTTTCCCGCAGGGCTCGACCTTTGTGGGCACGATTACGAAACTTGAGCGTTTCGGCGCGTTCGCTCAGCTCATCCCCGGCGTCGAGGGCCTGATCCCGATCGGCAAGCTGGGCGGCGGACGGCGCCTGATGTCCGCGCGCGAAGTCGTGTCCGAGGGCCAGGAGTTGCTGCTGCAGGTCGACAGCGTGGACCTTGAGCGCCGCCGGTTCAGCCTCCGGCCGGTGGATGAGCGCATCAAGGCGCTGCAGCCCGGCGAGTTGGCCGAGGGCGCGAAGGTTGAGGGCATCGTCGAGTCGATCCAGCCCTTCGGGCTCTTCGTGCGCCTCTCGGAGGAGAAGACCGGCCTGCTGCACATCAGCGAGACCGACATCCCCAAGGGCGGCAATCCGGCCGCGAAGCTGGAGCGCCAGTTTCCGCCGTCGAGCAAAATCGAGGTGGTGGTCAAGTCGGTCGAGGGCGACCGCATTTCGCTCACGCTGCCGGGCAAATGGGAAACGCGCGGTGGCGGCGAGGCCGAGGACGATGTTTCGACGTGGCGCTCCACTCACGCCGCCGCAGGCGGCTTCGGTTCGCTGGGCGATGCCTTCGCGAACCTGAAGCTGTAGCATCGGCGTGCAAATGAAAGGCGCAGCCGTGGCCGCTCCCCTCGCACTCTTCTCTCCCGCAAAGCGCGTGCGCGCCGAATTGGCCGTGGAGACGGTGTGGATCGGATCGACCGTCTATCCCGCGTGCCCGGTGTGGCGCGTGTGGGTTGACGGTTGCGCCGTGGTGGACACGTCGACGGCCGGACTGATGGCCGGGGACGGGCCGCTCGGCTACGGCATGCGCCTGGTGAAGGCGACGCGCCACCGGCCGCAGACTGGTATCGGACCGGGGCGCTCGCTGGTCGCGCGCTTCGCGGCGCGCGACGGCCGCGAATTAGAACTCACGCTGCGCGTGACGGACCTGAGCGCGTTCTGCGCGGTCCGTCAGCCGCGCACACGGCGTTCGGCGACCGAAGATATCGGCGTCACGTGTTTTCCAGAAGGGTCTGTGCTGTTGGGTGCGGAGGGAACGCTCAACGCTCAACGTTCAACGTTCAACGCTCAAGGCCTGCCCTTCAATGATCCGGGTGCCGAGCTGACCTCTGACCTCCGACCTCTGATCGCTGACCCTCTTCCGCAGGTGCGCTTCACGCCGGACGGCAAAGGGGTCGCTTTTTGGCGGCACGGTCTGGAGCGGCATGTGGTTTTCTTTGACCGGCCGGGCGACCTGGCGGAGCGCCGGTTCGCGGCGGTGGCGTCTGTCGCGGCGCTGAACATTGCGGACGGCCGGCTGGGGTGCGAGCATCTTTTTCTCACGGTGCCGTTCACGCGGAGCGCACTGCCGACGCCCGCGTTCGGCGCGGCGCTCACGCCCGCGTACCGTGCGGCGTTCGAGGCGCTGATTGACCGCGACACCGCCTGCGACGCCTTCTGGATGATGCGGGGTGAGCCCGGCGAATTTGCGGTGGGCGCGCGACGGCAGGGCGCGGTGTGGCGGGTGGCAGGAGTCACCGCGGCGGCGAAGACGCTGACGGTGCGCGTTGAAGATCTCTGGCTGCGCACGCCGGTCGAATGGCGCGCGCGGCGTTATACGGTCGAGATCCTGCGCGACCCGCTCCCCGGCGAGGCCGGGCCCTGTGTCAACGAGACGTTTGCGGCACAGGCGCCGGATGTGCGTGTGGCGCTGGATCTGGCGCGCGACGGCGGGTTCCTGTTGACGCTCCGTCCGCAGCCGTGAGGCAGGCTGGCATCCCATGCAAGAAGACTTTGGAGATAACGCGGGGGGCGAGGTGGAGGCCGACAGCGGTTCCGTCTTGTCCTTCACGGTGCCGGACGGCGCGGCCGGCCGGCTCGATGCCTGGCTGGCCGCGCAGGCGGCCGGCCTCTCTCGCGCGCGCATTCAGGCGCTGATCAAGGAGGGCCGGGTGACGTGTGCAGGCGGGCCGGTCAAAGCCAATGCGCCGGTGACGGCCGGGCAGGCGTTCGAGATCGAGGTGCCCGCGCCGCTGCCGGCGGTGCCGCAGCCGCAGGCGATCCCGCTCGACATCCTTTACGAGGACCGTGACCTGCTGGTGCTCAACAAGCCGGCCGGACTGGTGGTGCATCCTGCGCCGGGGCATGCGGACGGCACCTTGGTCAATGCGCTGCTTCACCATTGCCGCGACCTCGGCGGGGTCGGCGGCGTGGAGCGTCCGGGCATCGTGCACCGGCTGGACAAAGAGACCTCCGGGCTGCTGGTTGTCGCAAAGAACGATGCGGCGATGGCCGGGCTGGTGCGGCTGTTTCAGACCGGGGGCGTCACCAAGGAGTACGAGGCGCTGGCGCACGGCGCGCCGCCGCGCGAGTCGGGTACTGTAAGCGGGCTGATCGGCCGTCATCCGGTGGACCGCAAACGCATGGCCGTGGTGCGCGCCAACGGGCGGCAGGCGGTCACGCATTACGCGGTCGTGCGGCGCCTGGGGGAAGGCGTCACCTGGGTGCGTTGCCGCATCGAGACCGGCCGCACGCACCAGATCCGCGTGCACATGCAGGCGCTGGGGTGCCCGCTGGTCGGGGACGCGCTGTACGGCCGTCCGGCGGCGGACCGGCGGCTGCCGCAGCCACCGCACCGGCAGATGCTGCATGCGGCGCACCTGGCGTTCGCGCAT
>MWEJ01000267.1 GCA_002071025.1 Verrucomicrobia bacterium ADurb.Bin070
TTCGTCCCGGTAAAACCTTCCGCAGCGCGACCGCCTTCCGGTTTTCGGTCGCGGCCGCGCCGCCGGAACAGCCGGGCGCGGGCACCAACGAGTGAGGGGATACAGCGGCACACGCGATTTTGAGAACGTGCAAAGACACGAAAAAGGGGAGAGACAGATGAACGGACAGATGACACGGCGTGACATGATGCGGGCGATGGGGGCGGCCGGCATGGGGATGTGGGCGGGCTGTTCCACGGCCGGAGCAGGCGCACGGGCGGGCGGACGCTGGTACAGGGGCAATCTGCACATGCACACCTATTGGTCGGACGGCCGCGCCCTGCCCGAGCAGGCGATCGACACGTACAAGCGGCTCGGCTATGACTTCATCGGATTGAGCGACCACAACGTGTTCGCGGATGACGCCGCCTGCTGGCGTACGGTGGAGGACAAGGAAAAGGGCTGGCCGCCGGTCGTGACGCGGCCGATCTTCGACGCCTACATGAAGGCGTTCGGCGCCGAGGCCGAAACCCGCACGGCGGCGGGCAAGACAGAGGTGCGCCTCAAGACCTACGAAGAGATGCGGCGCCGGTTCGAAGCGCCGGGCTCCTTCCTGCTGATGCCCGCGATCGAAATCACCCAGCATCTGAAGACGGACGGCGTGCAGGTGCACATGAATTACGTGAACCTGCCGGAGGTGATCCCCTTCGTGAAGGGCGGCCCGCTGAACCGGCGCGACGATGAGGAGGGCGCGGACGTGAACGGGCTGATCCGGCGCGACGTGCAGGAGGTGGCGGCGCTCGCCGCGCGGCTGCGCCGGCGCACGATGCTGACGCTCAACCATCCGCAGTGGATCTACTGGGATATTCAGCCTCAGCATCTGATCGAGAACGCGGACGTGCGCTTCTTCGAAATCTGCAACGGCGGCTCCGCTTTCGCGCCGCATCCCGACGCGCTGAGCGTGACCAATGACCGCTTTTGGGACACCGTCAACGCCTTCCGCTGTCTGAAGGGCGCGCCGCTGCTCTACGGCGTGGGGTCTGACGATACGCACCACTACATCAACTGCACGCCCGATCAGCGGCTGGCCGATGCGTGGATCATGGTGCGCAGCGCCGCGCTGAACGCCGACGCGCTGCTGGCCGCGATGGATGCGGGCGACTGCTATGCCTCCACCGGCGTGCTCTTGGATGACGTGGCCTTCGATCCCTCTTCCCGGACGCTGCGCGTCAGCGTTCAGCCCGCGCCCGGCACCACGTACCGCATCCGCTTCATCACCACGCGGCGCGGATTTGACACGGGCGTCCGGAGCGTGCACTGCCCGGCGGTCAAGGGACGCGGCGCCCGCACGCTGCCGGTGTACGCCGACGACATCGGGCGCACCGCGAAGCTCGTCGAAGGGACGGAGGCGTCCTACCGCATGGCCGCCGACGACCTCTACGTGCGCGCCAAGATCGAGTCCAGCGTGCCCAGCGGCTACACGCGCCACTTCCATCCCGACGTCCAGGTGGCCTGGACGCAGCCTTGGCGGTGATCTTAGAGAACCGCGTCGACCAGACGCGCGGCGATGCCGGTGTAGGCGGACGGCGTCAGCGCCAACAGGCGCTGTTTGTCCTCGGCCGGGATGTCCAGGCTCTCGATAAACCGGCGCATAAGGTCGGCCGTCATGCGCTTGCCGCGCGTGAGATCCTTGAGCTGCTCGTAGGGGTTGGGCTTGCCCAGTTTGCGCATTACGGTCTGGACCGGCTCGGCCAGCACCTCCCACGCCGCGTCAAGATCCTCGGCCAGGCGCGCGCCGTTCAGCGTGACCTTGCCGAGCCCTTTGAGGGTGGCCTGATAGGCGGCCAGCGAGTAGCCGAAGCCGACGCCCATGTTGCGCAGCACGGTGGAGTCGGTCAGGTCGCGCTGCAGGCGCGAGACCGGCAGTTTGCGGGCCATGTGTTCGAGCACGGCGTTGGCGAGCCCCAGGTTGCCCTCACTGTTTTCGAAATCGATCGGATTGACCTTGTGCGGCATGGTCGAGGAGCCGACCTCGCCCTTGACCGTTTTCTGGCCGAGGTAGCCGAGCGAGATGTAGGCCCAGATGTCGCGGTCGAGGTCGAGCAGCACCGTATTCCAGCGCGCCAGGGCGTCGAACAGCTCGGCGATGCCGTCGTGGGACTCGATCTGCGTGGTGAGCACGTTCTGGCGGAGGCCGAAGCGTCCCTCGATGACCGAGCGGGCGAGCGCTTCCCAGTCGACGTCGGGGTAGGCCGCGAGGTGGGCGTTGAAGTTGCCGACCGCGCCGTTGAGCTTGGCGGGCAGGGTGACGGCGTCGAGCTGGGCGGCCTGGCGGCGCAGGCGGTGGACGAAGACGGCCAGCTCCTTGCCGAGCGTGGTGGGCGAGGCCGGCTGGCCGTGGGTGCGCGCCAGCATGGCCGCGCCGCGCATCTCGTCGGCCAGGCGCGCGAGCGTGTCGGTGAGCGTCTCCTGGGCGGTGCGCAGCACACGCAGGCCGTCGCGCAGCATCAGGGCGTGGGCCAGATTGTTGATATCCTCCGAGGTGCAGGCAAAGTGCACGAACTCGCCGAGCGGCGCGAGCGGGGTACCAGCCAGACGCTCTTTGATGAAGTACTCGACCGCCTTGACATCGTGATTGGTGACGGCCTCGATCGCCTTGACACGGCGCGCATCTTCCACCGAGAAGCGCTCGGCCAGAGCGTCGAGGAAGGCGCGTTCGTCAGCAGTCAGGGCGCGGGCCTCGGGGATGCCGGGGGCGTCGCACAGCGCGTGCAGCCAGGCGATCTCCACAGCGACGCGTCGCTGGATCAGTCCGTATTCCGAAAAGATCGGGCGCAGCAGTTCCAATTTCGGTGCGTAGCGCCCATCTAGCGGAGAGAGCGCGGTCAACGTGTCGATACCATCCATGCAAAGTTCCTCCAAACCCGTCTCATAATAGCGTTTCCCGCTGCCGTCGGCAAACAGACAAGTTTGATACCTTATTTGACCTGCGGGATATGTTATTTGGCCTGCGGGATATTCCTTTTGGATGAAAGAAGGCGTACATTTTGAAACGTATCGTGATGGGATTACAAAAACAAGGAGTGCTCTATGAGAAACCGGATATGGAATTCGAGCCTGCGCAAAGACGTCATCAAGCTGTTCTTCACAGCAATCTGCGTGTGTGCCGGTTTTGCGGTGCAGGCCCAGACCGTGCGTTACAAGGCCAATAACACCGACAACCTGAATCTGGCCAGCAGTTGGTCCGGCGGCACCATCCCCAACGCGAATACGGTAGCCGCGTGGAACAACACGGTGACCGGCGCCAACAGCGTTCAACTGGGCGCGGACCTGAGTTATCTGGGAATCAGGATTCTGAATCCGGGCGGAGACGTGACCCTCGGCGGGGCCAACACCCTGCGCACGGACGCATTCGGCATCGACATGAGCGCCGCCACGGCGGACCTGACCCTCAACAACGCGAGCCTGGCCCTGCTGGACTTCGCGAGCACGTTTTGGAATGTCGCGAGCGGACGGACCCTCACGGTCAACCCCGGCGTTTTCACGCGCGGCGACCGCTCGGCCCTGCGCCTTCCCGGCGCGGGCACGGTGTCCAGCGCCACGATCGCCAATGACGCCACCGGCATCGTCGGTCCGTGGGCTCGCACCGGCACCGGCACAGCCACGCGGTACGCGACCGTCAGTGGCGGCAACATCGTCGGCTACGCCGGCACCCCGGTCGCGACAGGGGCTGACGTGACCGACACCACCGGCACGGTGAACTACGATGTCGCGGCCGGCGGCACGACAGGCGCGGGTGCCTCGTTCAATACCCTGCGGTACACCGGCGCGCAGGGAAACGTCAGCGGCAACTTCACGGCCAACGGGATCATGAACGCCGGTACAGGCTCTCTCACGCTGAACGCCGGTGCCCCGGCTAATGTCATCACCATCGGCCCGACCCGGGAACTGGTGCTGACCTCGCCCGATTCGGGGCGTATCTACGCCTTCTACGGCCCGATCGCCGACCACGCGAGCGGCGCCTCCGGCATCACGCTGACGGGCAACTCCGGCGGCTTCTGCAACCTGCGCGCGGACAGTACCTATAGCGGCCTCACGGTCGTAAGCGCGGGCATCCTCTACCCTTACACCAGCAACGCCCTGGGCACGACGGACGGCCATACCGTGATCTACTCGACCGGGCGCTCGGACGGCGGCCGGTTGATTCTCCCGGGTGTCACGCTTGCGGAGCCCATCACCCTCGCGGGTCCCGGCGACGGCACCTCAGCCGGTTGGCAGAACGCCATCGCCTGCGTGGCGAACACCACCAACACCCTCACCGGCACGCTCACGCTCGCCGGCGGCGCGAACGGCTACCGGATCGGCAGCGAGAGTGCATTCTCCGAGCTGACCCTCGGCCCGATCCAGCGGAGCACGGCGAGCACGGCGGGTTTGTATCTGTTTCCCGCCGCCGATTCGACCGTCATCGCCAATGGCCGCATCGACCTCAACGGCGGCTGGCTGACCGTCCAAACCCCCACCTATACCCCCGGCACCGTGGTCCTCAACGCCGCGAGCAATCATGTGGGCACAGTCCGGTTTCACAGGGATTGCCTCGTGAAACTGACCGCCCCCGACGCGCTGGTTCTGAGCACGTCTTTGATTATCGGCAATACGGCCGGTAATACGACCGTCAGTACGACAGGTGACGAGGACGTCGGCACGGTCGATCTGGCGGGCATCAGCCAGACGATCAACATCCTCACCGGATACCCCAACGGCGGCGCGGCGCCCAACGGCGCCACGGACTCTGACAGCCGGAAAGTCACCAACTCCTCCGACGGCGCCGTGACGCTCACCGTGGGCATCTCCAACGGCTCGGGAGCGTTCGACGGCGTGATCGAGAACGGCTCGGGCAACGGCGCGGTCGCGCTGACCAAAACCGGTACCGGCACCCTGACCCTCGCCGGCAACCGCGACAACACCTACACCGGCATCACCGCCGTGGCCAACGGCACGCTCGCCCTGAACAAGACCGCCGGCACCAACGCCGTCTCCGGGGATATCGTCATCGGCGCGGGCACGAGCACGTTGCAAAACTTGCAGAACGACCAGATCGCCGACACCGCCACGGTGACCCTGACAGCCGACACCTCCAAGTGGCTGCTCAACG
>MWEJ01000268.1 GCA_002071025.1 Verrucomicrobia bacterium ADurb.Bin070
ATCTCCACGACCGGCAGCAACGGCCTGCACGAGTACATCCTCTCGTGGCTCGCGCAGATCGAAGACCCCGATGTGGTGTTGCTGCACATCGGCACCAACGACACCAACGATCCGGATTTCGAACACGCGATCGACGAATTGGACGCGCTGATCCTCCGCATCTCCGAGGCCCGGCCTTACGCCCACATCGTGGCGACCACCCTTCTGAAACGCGGTGTGGACGACACCGATTCAAAGTATGTCGCGATCGCCACCCACTTCAATCCCTATGTTCAGAGCCGGGTTCTGGCCCATCAGGCGCAGGGGCGGCGCGTCCATTTTCTCGACATGCACGCCTATCTCGAGCGTACCGACATGTACGACAACCTGCATCCCAACGCGGCCGGCTACGCCAAGATGGCCGCCGCGTGGTATCCGTCCGTGACGAACATCGTCGGGCATTACGGCGATCGTCTGCCGCCCGGATTCTCTTCCGTCAAGGCGGCTTCTTCGACCAGCCTGACCGTCACCTTCTCCAAGCCGCTTGATCTCGTCGCCTCGCCGGCCGTCACCAATCCCGCCTCCTACACCCTCGCGCCGGCGGGCACGGTGACCGCCGTCTCCGCGCTGTCGGCCGATCTGCGCCGGGTCACGCTGACCGTCACCGGTGCCCCGCAAAACGCGAATTGCTCGCTCACGTTCACCGGCGCGGTCACGGATCTGGTGCCTGCCGCCGAGAACGGTCCTTACTCGGCGGCGCTCTCGGAAACGCGCGCCTTTCTGACGCCGCCGGTCTCCGCGTATGCCGCCGACAATGTCCCTGCGAATCTGCTGGAGGGCTGGGAGCCGCTCTATACGCTCAACATCCCGACCGGTGCCCGTTACGGCCGCGATCTGGTGGGGTACAGCCTGAACACCACTGCCGCGTACGCCCATCTGCCGCTCAGTCGTGTCGCGTACTACATGGCGCTGCAGCGCCTCGGCGAGCCGCTTCTCTACGTGTGGGCCGAGCTCGACGCCTTCACGCAGGACGCCGCAAAGCTCGGCGT
The DNA here is from genome assembly GCA_002071025.1 of Verrucomicrobia bacterium ADurb.Bin070. GTDB lineage: Bacteria > Verrucomicrobiota > Kiritimatiellia > RFP12 > UBA1067 > DUPH01. Next base: position 1,029 of record MWEJ01000268.1, read on the forward strand.
GCCGACCACGCTCTCGGGCGCGTTCTTTCAGCAGGCCGTCTCCAATCTGACGGTCCACAGCACCTCGCCGAACGTCACGACCGGGCAATATGCCGCTGGCAATATCGAGTTCTGGCCGTGCAACTACAGTTCCTCGAACGGCCTGGGGGTGCCCGGTGCCAGCGACGCCCTCTACGATTTCGGCGACTCCGCTTCGAACGGCGACTACGGTTCGATGCAGCTCCACAACGCGGCCGAGGGCGAGACCCTCTTCGCCTTCAACCACTGGGGGAGTGCCTCGACCACCTATTACACGGCATGCCTCGGGATCGGCAGCAACCCGAACGCCTCGGCCACCTCAAGCGGCGGACAGCTCGACTGGACCTTCACCGACAATGCCGGTCAATACGCTACCCGCGTGCTGCAGGTCTTTGTCAAGCGCGCCAACGCACCGGCGCCGCGTGATCCGCCCGTGCCGCTCTCCGCCTACACCGGGTATGACGGCACGCACGTTTCGGTGACCTTCTCGTCCGCGCTGCGCGCCGATTCCGTCACGGCGGCAGCCTTTACGCTCGACCATGGCGTGTCGGTCACCGACGCTACGCTCGGCAAGGATCTCAAGACCGTTACGCTCGTCACCACGCCGCAGCCGCCCGACACCGCGCTCACGCTCACCGTCGCCGGCCTGCGCGACATCCAGACCGGTGCCGCGACAGCACCGGCCGCCGTCACGGTTGATCCGCTGCCCGCCGAGATCGCGGCGGACGCGGGTGCGCTCGCCTCCGGCTACCGCGTGGTCTACACGCTGGACATTCCCGTTTACAGCGATTTCGGACAGAGCATCCAGAATCCATATCTCTTCAATGCCGCGGCCTCAGGCACGCCCTTCAGCCGCGTGGCCTACTATCTGGCGCTCGGCCAACGTCCGCTCGCCTCCCCGGCGCGCCAGTACGCCTGGGCTTCCATGGATGCCTTCACGCCCTTCCTCTCCAAGGTCGGTATTCCGAATGGTGCCGCTAAGGCGGTCTTTGCCCAGTTCGTGACCAACCTGACCGTGAAATCCAATAAATCCGGCGTCACAAACGGTGATTTCGACACCGGCAACATCGAGTTCTGGCCCTCCAACTACAACGGCTCGAACGACCGCAGCGTGCCGGGTGCCAGCGGTTCGACCTACGATTTCGGGGATGGTGGTTATGGCACCGGTATCGGCCACGGCTCGTTCCAGGTCCACAATTATTTGAAAGCCCAGACCGTTTTCGGTCTCAACCAGTGGGGAGACAACCGCACCTCAGCACCTCTGGGCCTCGGTATCGGCACGCCCTCCACCTCCGAGACGCCCAATACGTCAGACAAAGACTGGACCTTCGCCGTCAACGCGGGGGCCTTCTCTTCCCGCCGCCTCTACGTGCTCGCGCGTCCGGAAGCGCCTGTTCCGGTCGAAACGCTCGCGCCGCCCGCCGAGGTGACCGCGCACGTGCCGGATGCGACCGGCTACCAGCATCTTTACACCATCGATATTCCGCGCCAGCCGAAGTTCGCCGACGCAGCCGTGCGCCCCTCCTACTATTCGGTGAACAACGCCAGCCGCTTTGCGAACACGCCCCACACGCGTGTCGCCTATTTCCTGGAGCTGGTCAAGAACAACGTCACCAGCTTCTGCTGGACGGCCTTCGACGCCATCGGCACAGGCGTGAACCGGCTCGGGGTGCCGGCCAACGATGACTTTTTCTGGCAGTCGGTCACCAACCTCGATGTGTTCTCCAACGTCGCGGGGGTGATCAACACCAACGGCTGCGACACCGGCAACATCGAGTTCTGGGACTGGGATTATCAGGAGACCAATGCCGCGGCCATCCCCGGCGCCTCCAACACCACCTTCGATTTCGGTGATCGCCGCGGCAGTTCGCGCGGCGGTTCATACGGCTCGATGCAGGTGCACAACCACGGTGCCGGACAGACCTGCCTGGCGCTCAGCCGCTTCGGCAACTGCGGCGGCGGTGACAGCGTCTGCGTCGGCATCGGTAACAACCCCTCCGGTTATCCCGACTGGACGCACTCGAACTCCGGCGCCAACTGGGATTCGCGGCGCCTGCTGGTCTTCGTCAAGCCCGCGCCTCAATCGCCTGCCGTTCCCGCCGAGGTGCTGGCCAACGTGCCCGACGCGGCCGCCTTCAAGCATCTTTACACGATCGATATTCCGGTTCGCGCGCGCTTCGACGTCGACGCCTCCAACACGCTCTACTATTCGGTCAACAATGCCGCCGCGCTCAGCGGCGCGTTCGGTCGCGTCGGCTATTACCTGGAGCTTGTCCAGGGCAGCGTGACCAGCTTCTGCTGGACCGCTTTCGACACCTTCACGCAGGATCTCACGCAGCTCGGCGTGCCGCGCACGAACATGATCTATCAGCAGTTTGTCCATAACCTCGATGTGCGCTCCAATGTCGCGGGGGTGCCCGCCACCAACGGTTGCGAGACCGGAAATATCGAATTCTGGGACTGGGACTACTCCGGAACCAACAATCAGGGCATCCCCGGCGGCAGCAACACCGCCTTCGACTTCGCCGATTCGCGCAGCGGTGCCGCCGGCGGCCGCTACGGCTCGATGCAAGTCCACAACTGGGGCGCGGGGCAAACCCTGTGGGCGATCAACCGTTTCAACAGCAGCAGCGAGAATGTCTGCATCGGCATCGGCAACAGCCCGACCGGGAACCCCGACTGGACATTCAGGCTCAACAGCAACCAGTATGACTCACGCCGCCTGCTGGTCTTCATCCAGCCTGCCGGTGCGCCGGGCGCCATCGCGCCGGACACGACGCGGCCCGCGCCGTCGCGTGCCATCGGCCAGACTTCGCTGGACCGCGCCCTGGTGGTCTTCAACAAGCCGGTCGCCGATACGGCCGCCGATCCGACCAACTTCAGCGCCGACAACGGTCTCGCGATTCTCGCGGCCCAGATGCATCCGGTCTACAGCAACACCTGCGTGATCCTCACCACCTCGCCGCAGACGGCGGGCACGGTTTATACGCTCACGGTCAACAACGTCTGCGACCGCACGCCGCTGGCCAACGCCATGTTCCCCGACAGGACGGTGGCTTTCACCGCCCAGACCGAGGCTTCGGCCCGGCCGGACTTCCTCTCCGAGATCCCCGAGGCGGCGGACTACCGGCTCGTGCAGAAGCTGGCGCTCAACCGGCAGGCCTACTGGGCCAAGGGCGCGCCTTTCTCGCTGGACGACACCTGGCCCGGCCTGCCGGGCTTCGACCGCGTGGCCTACGCGCTCGACCTCCCCGGCACCAACGGTGTGCGCCAGTGGGTCTGGGTCTCGATGGATCCCTTCACCACCGATCCGCTGCGCGTCGGCCTGTCCACCGCCGACCGCTGCGCGCGCTTCCAGCAATACGTCACCAACATGACGGTCGCGGTCGCCTCGACCGTCACCGCCGTCACCTCCGGTTCCTTTGCCGACGGCAACATCGAGTTCTGGCCCAACAACTACGGCGGCGCAAACGAGGCCGCTATTCCCGGCGCGAATGCCTCTACTTACGACTTCGGCGACCGGATCGATCCCAACGTGCCGGTCGGTCACGGCTCGTTCCAGATCCACAACTTCAGGCTCGGTCAGACGCTCTTCGCGGTGAACAGTTGGGGCAATGACAACCGCTCCATCGAGCTGGGTATCGGCAACCGGCCGACCGGCGCCCCGGACTGGACCAGCTCGGGCGCCTACAACGAGTATGCCTCGCGCACGCTCTATGTCTTTGTCCGGCCTTCCGCCGCGACGCTGGCCGAGCCGGTGCCTGTCCCCGGCTGGGGCACCCTGCCGGTGATCGGTATTTCGCCGGCCGACCAGAAGGTCGATGTCAAGGCTCCGGCGTTCTTCTCCGTATTGGCCAACGGCGCGAGCCGCTACCAGTGGCGCAAGGACGGCGTCTTCATCCCCGGGGCGACCCTATCGACTCTGGTGATTCCGGAGGCGCGCGGACGCGACATCGGCAGCTACGACGTGCTGGTGTACGGCAGTGGCTCCAGATACGCCGTCAGCCTCCCCGCGCTTTTGGGGCTCAACGCCAGCGGGTCTATGCTGATGTTGAGATAAGACGGGGCCGCGTCCGGGTG
>MWEJ01000269.1 GCA_002071025.1 Verrucomicrobia bacterium ADurb.Bin070
GAACCGAACTCACCCTTGAGGGTGGTCCGCAACTGATCGGCGCGCTGGGTCTGCCCCAGCTTCTCAAAGCACTTGGCTGCTTTGAAGAGCGCCTCCGGCTGCGCGGCGCGCTCGCTCTTGTAGAGCGTGATCACGCGCAGATAGCCGTCGCGCAGCGCCTTCTTGGCGATTTCTGCGGTATCGCCGGCGGCCTGGACGAGGTCGCCGCGCGCGATCAGCGCGTTGGCGGAGGCCAGGCGGTCGCCGGTCTTGATCGCCTTGCTGAGCAGGTCCTCGACCTTGCTGAGGCGGTCGCGCTTGATCAGCGCCTGCCAGTAGGCCGGAGCCATCTCGCCCAGATAAGCGGCCTCGGGGTTGGCGGCGATGACCTTCTCGCAGACGGCAATGGCTTTGTCCGCATTGCCGGCCTGCACGTGCGCCTCGGCCAGGTAGCGGGTGGCGGGCTTGTCCCACTGCAGCATCAGGTAGTCGGCCGCCAGCTTCTCCAGCACCGGAACCGCGGCGGCGGCGCTGCCCTGGCGGATCGACTCGATCGCGGCGTCCAGCTCGCGCGGGCGCGGGATCTGCAGGTCGGCGATCTCATCGGGCTTGAGCTGCATCTCGATGGGGCGGCCTTTTTCTGTGATGCTGTACGCCTTGTCGCGGACAACCCACTTGATGTCGCCTTCGCGTTTCGAACCGTTGGGCATCGTGATGACGCCCTGCACGGCGGCGGCCTCGGCGGCCATGAAGGTCACGGCCAGCGCGGCCAGTCCGGTCTGTATGCTCATCTTCATGCGTGTGCTCCTTGAAAGGGTGGCGGGACCACGGCCCGCCCGAAGGTGTCCGGGAATCCGTTTACTGACCGATGCGCGCCTGGTTCAGCCAGTTCTGCACGTCGGTCTTGTAGCGGCCGTCCGGGAAGAGCGAGAGGTACCTCTCGCAATCTTCCGCAGCGTCCTTGTACTTCTTGTGCTCCAGCAGCAGCGGCAGGCAGTTATAGTACGCCTTTTCAAGCGTGTTGGCCAGCGCGGCGTTGCCCGGATCGATCGCCATGATCATGCCCTGAAAGGCCACGATCGCCTTGCCGCGCGTCTCGACCGCCTGCTCGTTGAGCCCCAATTTCTTCTCGGCCGTGAGCTTGCGCAGCAGGATTTCGCCGGCCTTCAGGTCCAGATCCGCCAGCTCCTCCGGCTGGGTGCGGTATTTCTTGACCATCTTGAGCGCATCCACCGCCGCGTTGAAGAGGCGGGTGCGCTCGTTGTTGTCCTTCTCGACCTTGCCCTCCTCGCTGGCCACCTCGACCAGCAGCAGGTTGGCGTCGACCACCAACTGCAGTTTGGACAGCTCCTTGTCCGTGATGAAGGCGTCCAGCGCCTTGTGGGCCTCGGTGAATTTCTTGACGCCGACCAGTGCGCGGGCGCGGCCCAGGCGGGCGTTGGCGATCTGGCCGGTGTCCTTGGCGGTCGAGAGCACCTTGTCATACGCCTGGATGGCCATGTCGTACTCTTTGTTCTCCTCCAGCGCACGCGCCGCGGCCATGAACTGGCCTTCGGTATAGGTGCCGCCGGCGGCGAACATCTGACGGTATTTCGCGACGCCCTCGCCGCGCAGCCCGATCTCGATCAGGGCGGCGGCCTGCATCGGCACCGAGTTCTTGGCCTCGTCGGATTCGGGGTAGATCTTGCTGAGCTTCTCGAAGGCGGCCTGTGCGTTGGCGGTATCCTGCAGGATGGTGTAGAGCGTACCGATCTGCAACTGCGCTTTGGGGGCGTACTTGCCTTTGGGGAAGCGCTTGACGTACTCCTCGTAGCCGCTGATGGCCAGCTTGCGCAGCACCGGCAGCTTGTCCTCGGGCTGGTTGATCTGGGTGAGGCAGACCGCCTTGGTGAAGACGGCCAGCTCGCGCATCTGCTCGTTGCGCTGCTTCTCTTCGTCGTTCTGCTGGTAGGCGGCCGCGTTCTCTTCAAGCATCTTGACGACGTTGTTGAAGCCCATGACCGCCTTGCTCAGCATGTTCACGCCTTCCTTCTGCTCGGCCGCTTTCTGCTCGGCGTCAACGGTCTCATTCGTGCCGCCGCCCCGGATCAGCCGGATGCCGTACTCGCGGTAGGCGTCGGCCAGTCGGAACGTGCCGACGACCAGGGCGTGGCCGGGGCGCTCGCGCGCGGCAAGGCGTTCAACATAAAACTCCAGCGTCTGAATCTCATTGGTCGCCTGCCCCTCTTCCTTGTAGATCTGCGCCATGCGGTTGATGGCGTCGAAATAGTGGGTCGAGTTGGTGTAGATTTCGCTGATCTGGCGGTAGTAGGTCATGGCGCCCGCGTAGTTCTTGGCATTGAACTCGCGCTCGCCAAAGCTCATCACGAGCTGGCCGGCGGCGTAGTGGGTCGGGTAATCGCGGAAGAAGAGCGCGTAGGTCTGGCGCTTCTTGTCCTCCATGCGCAGCTCGCCGTAGCGCTCGCCGATGCGGCGCATCTGGTCGCCCGCGTCTTTCATGAGCTTGGGATGGGCCGAGAAGCGCTCGGAGAGGTGGGCCGTGACGGTCTCGGCCATCAGCGCGGCCTCCGCATCCTTGTCGGCGGTCTCGATGAAACTGATCGCGAGGTCGCCCAAGGCCGGCACCGACTCCGGGGTCTCCGGGAACTGGTTGAGCACCAGCATATATTTTTCGGTCGCCTCCTTGAACTGGTTCTGGCTGAAGACCAGCCGCGCGCCCGCGAACTGCATCTCGCGCACCCGGCGCATCTGCTCTTCGGTGACCGGCGTGCGCAGGTCGGCGTTATAGCGGGCCTTGATGAACTTGCGCAGGTTCTCGGAACGTTCGCCGGCCTCGGAGGCCCACTGGCTCTCCGGGAAGCGGATGAAGACGTTGATGAAGTGGTTGAAGGCGCCGTTCTGCTTGCGCTTGCCGGTCTGGGCATCCTTCTCGCCGACCAGCAGGTCTTTGATGCGCTCCTCGTCGGCTTTGTCCTTTTTGGCTTCGGCCATCGCCTCGTCCATCAGCAGCACCGCCAGCAGGTAGCGGCACTGCGGCATCGGGCTCATGCGCAGCATGCCCTGCGAGCCGTCCGGATCCTGCTCGACCAGCGAGTCGTGGATGGTCTTGAGCTGCGGCATGTAGTTTTCGACCAGCTCCTGCGCGCCCTTGAGGTCACCGCGCATCAGGAAGAGATGGGCTTTCATGACGATCGCCTTGCCGAACCAGACGTCCTGCTTCCAGAGCAGCTTGTCGACGTTGGTCTCGGTCTCCTTCATCATCTTGTCCCGATCCTCTTTTTTCTTCTCGTCGGGCAGCAGCTTGAGCATCAGCTCGGCCATGTCGGCGCGCACCTGCCGCTCGACCCCCTCCTCCAGCGGCACCTTGAAGAGGTTGCGGAAAGCCGCGAGCGCCTCGCGGTCCTTGCCCAGATAGAGCAGCATCTGGACATACTTGTAGGCCGAATCGCGGTAAAAGGTGACCAGCGCGCCCGCCGGTTTCTCGATTTTCTTGAAGAAGGACAGGTAGAGCTTGTCGGCGTCGGCGTATTTGCCGAAGGCGTAGTAGGCGTCGGCCTTGGCCAGCGTCAGCGCCCAGAACTCGACCCCGTTTTTGTCCGGAATCGCGTCGATCACCTTCTGAACTTCGTCAAAGCGCCCCTGCGAGAGCAAACCCTTGGTTTCGCTGACCTTCAGCAGAGCGCCTGCCTCGGGAAAACGCTTCTTGGTCTCGGCGATCACCTCGTCGGCGATATCCGGCATGCGCATCTGCTGGAGCAGCTCGATGTAACGCAACTCCTCGCGCAGCGCCGCATCCTCCACGGCGTTCTGGGCGAACGCCGCGCACAAGGGGGCCACCACACTCAGCAGCAACACCAGCCGACCGCAAAAAATCTTGGGGTGCTTCTCATTCATAGTAGAGGGTAGTTATACGGGAACTGCCCGGAGAGGTCAATTTCAAACCGCAAAAAAAAACGCGGGTGCATTCAGTTTGTTGTTGCAGTTCACCCCGGTTTGATTTACCTTTTGACCATATGCGTAAACGTGTCATCGGTTAATGTTGAGGGTTTTGCAATGGCTAAAGTGCTGCGTGTGCTGGTTATCATCATTCTGATCCTGAGTGCCGTCTCTCTGTTTTTCGCCATCAAGTTGTTCGAAAAGAGAGAGTTGTTGACGAAGCGCAACAGCGTGCTCGAGGAGCAGTTTATCAAGGTGGCCAAGACGATCGAGGCTGCTGACGCACCGGACGCGGATGCGCCGGGTGTCATGAAAGACATCTCCGAGGTGTCCGATCGTGAACTCGCCAATCCCGAGAAACAGGCCATGCTGGACGCCTACCCGATCAAGCTGGAACAGCAGAACCTGCCCACGCTCGACTTCGGCAATACCGAAAAACGCCTCCAGCTCCGCAGCTTCTTTGCCGTGGACGCCGAAGGCAAATATGTCCTCGACCCGGTGGACAACAAGCCCGCCACCAAAGGCCCCGGCACCATGCAGGAGCTGATGGACCAGCTCTTCGAGCGCGCCAAGGCTCAGCAGGCCTCGCTCAACAAGACGCGCGCCGAACTCACCAAAATGCGCGAGCAGTTCACCGGCTCGGTCGATGAGATCAACAAGCTCAAGACCGACGGCCGCGCCGCCAAGGTGGAGCTAAAGGGCGAGAAGGAGAAGGTCGCCGCCCTTACCACCGAGAAGGAGGAGCTGGAGACACGCGTGACCAAGCTCAATGCCGAAAAGAAGGAGCTTTCGGCCGAACTCGCCGACGCCAAGAATTCGATCGAGACGCTGAACGAGGAGAAGGTCACGATCACCGAAGAGCTGGCGAAAAGCCGCGAGCAGATCAAGTTGCTCGAGGAGCGCCTGAAGGGCGGCGGCAACCGGCCGGCCGGCGACACCCAGCTTGCGGCCGGCACCGCCCCCACCGCCGGCGACAAGGGCAAGATCATCGAGGCCAACGACGAGCTGAAGTTCGCCATCATCGAACTCTCTGACGACGCCATCGCCGAGCTGCTCGGCCCCGAGCGCGAAAACGCCCTGCCGCAGCTCGAGATGAACGTGCGCCGCACCGGCCGCCAGAGCGCCGCCGGCGAATTCGTCACGCGCATCAAGCTGCGCCAGGCCGTGCGCGGCAAGAAC
>MWEJ01000270.1 GCA_002071025.1 Verrucomicrobia bacterium ADurb.Bin070
CCGGCGGCGGACCGGCGGCTGCCGCAGCCACCGCACCGGCAGATGCTGCATGCGGCGCACCTGGCGTTCGCGCATCCGGTGAGCGGCGTCGCGCTCGATTTCCGCGCACCGCCACCGGCCGATTTTACGCGCGTGGCCGAGAGCCTGGAGATGTGATCGGCACGCCGCGAGCGGTGAGCGCCGCCTGCAGGCGTTCGATGGCGACCTCCTTGGCTTTGGCTTCAACCTCGATCGTCGCATCCAGCGTGCGCCACTCTTCAGGGAAATCATCCGGGTCGATGAAGTCATGGTGCGGGCCGGGCCGGCTGCTGCCGTAGCCCTCTTTGGGGGAGGAGACGTGCAGGAGCGGCTCGCGGTCCCACGTTGCGCGCGCACGCGCTGTGACGGCCGACACGGTGAGCCCGTCCGGCAGGCAGCGATGGTGGTGGACGTCGTAAACGAACGGGGTCCCGGTCTTCTCGCAGAAAGTCAGCAGGTCGGCCGGTGTGTAGATGCGGTCGTCGTTCTCCAGCGTCAGCCGCGCGCGAACACCAGCGGGAAGCGACGCGAGGGCAGCCGCGAGCCTTGCCAGCGCGGCCGGCTTGTCGCCGTACCCGCCGCCCGCATGGATGTTGATCACGTCGGCATGGATCCATTCGGCGACCTCCGCCTGATAGATCAGGTCCATGACCGACCTGCGCACGATCTCGGGGTCGGGCGCGCTCAGCAGGATAAACTGGTCGGGGTGGAAGGTCAGCCGCAGGCCGTGCCGGCGCGCGAAACGTCCGCACGCCTCGAAAGCCGCCACGATGGCCGCGCTCTCCGGCAGGTCGCCGACCGCATACGCCTGTTGCGGGTGGGTTTTGACGGGCAGGATCTGGCTGTTGACGCGGAACGCGCCGATCCCGTGCGCGGCGCAGTAGGCCAGCGCGCGCTGCAGCGCACCGGCGTTGGCCAGCGCCAGCGCCGCCAGTTTTTCAAGCTGCCGCGCGCGCGGCAGGCGGGCCAGAGCGGCGGCCGTCGTGGTCTTGAACGCGATCGGTTCGCGATGAAATTTGCAGCACAGCCCAAGCCTGATCACAACACCTCCTCGTGAAGCGACCATTTTATCGTTTCAGCGCCTTAATTGTCGATCCCTCGAATTTCTCAATCAGGGGTTGACAGACGGCGCAGATTCCGCGTAAACTCTCCCTAGATTCTTTTAAGAGGTGTACCATGGCCAAATCTGACGCTTTCGCGAAGACATCGAAAAAACGATTTGAGGTGGCGGATGCCAGCGAGGTGAAACTCGGCGTGGGCGGCACCTTCAAGGCTGAGCAGATCGGGACGCTCGGCATCAATTCCGGCAATGTGGAATAAGTGTTTCGAGCCGGGCGTATGCTGAATTGCACTCATGCCGCATAACCCGTTTACCTGTGATCTGGCAGGCGTGCGTTTTATATTTACGTGCCTGACACCAGACGATTTCAACCCCCATTATTTGCCTTTTCTCGCGGAATCCGTATCGTCTGCCGACGTGCATTGCACCGTTGCGTGTAGCGGCGAAAACCCTGAGCTTTGCCGGGCGCGTGCCTGCGGGGCGTGGCATTTCGAGGAACGGGACGGCGAGGCCTGCCTCATGGGCGCCAATCCGGCTGGCGAAGTCATGTGGCGCATGACCGGCCGCGCGCCGTTTGAGCATCTCCGGTTCGAGTGGCATCCCACCGCCTTTGCGGCGATGTATCGCAATGAGGCGTACGGGACCTTCGGCATCGTGGCCATTCTGGCGCTGGTGCTGCGCCTGCTGCCGCTCGGCGGTCTGGTCCTGCACGGTTCGGCGCAGGTGGTCGACGGCGCCGGCATTATCTGCACGGGGCCGTCTGGCCGGGGCAAGAGCACGATTTCGCGGTTGTTCCACCAGAGCGGACAGACGGTCCTGACGGATGAGCGTCCGCTTCTCCGGCGCGACGGGGGCGGATTCAGGGTCTACGGTTCGCCGTGGCCCAGCTCCGGCGGCTTTGTCTCGAAGGCGTCGGCCCCGCTGAAAAAGATCTACTTCATCGAGCATGGCCCCGCGCAGGAAATCCTGCCCCTGACCACCCGCGAGGCGGTGCTGCGGCTGCTGGATGTGGCGCTGGTGCCGTGGATGGATCAGGCGTTCTTTGATCCCCTGATCCAGACGCTGGAAACGGTGATCCGCGAGGTGCCGGTCGCCTTGCTGCGGTTCCGGCCCGACGTGTCGGCGGTCGAGGCCGTCCGCCGCGACCTGACGCGCTGAAGCCTTTTTGAGGTGGCATCCGCAGCCTCAAAAAGTTATCCTGAAGGCTCCATTTTCTTGATCGGGAGAGACGCCTCATGAATACGAAACTTGCTGACAACGTTTTTTGGACCGGGATGATCGACTGGGCGGTGCGCGATTTTCACGGGTATAAGACCGGGCGGGGCTCGACTTACAACGCCTATCTGGTCGTGGACGAAAAAACGGCGCTGATCGATGCGGTCAAGGCCCCTTACGTCGCGGAACTGCTGCAGCAGATCCAGTCGCACGTGCCGCTGGAAAAGGTCGATTACATCGTCTGTAACCATGCCGAGCCGGACCACTCGGGCGGCTTGCCGTCCGTGATGCGCGCCTGCCCCAACGCGACGCTGCTCTGCAACGCCAAGTGCAAGGACGCGCTGGCCCGCCATTATGACACCCGCGACTGGAAGGTCCAGGTGGTCGCGGACACCGAAACGCTCGCGTTAGGCCGCCGGACGCTCCAGTTCTTCGACACGCCGATGGTTCATTGGCCCGAGTCGATGGTCACCTATCTGGTCGAGGAGGGCATCCTCTTCTCGATGGATGCCTTCGGGCAGCATTACGCATCGGGGTTCCGTTTTGACGATGAGTCGGATCTGTGCGAGGTGATGCAGGAGGCGAAGACGTACTACGCCAACATCGTGCTGCCCTACGGCCGGCCGGTGGCCACGGCGCTCGCGCGCTTGGGCGGCCTGACGCTCAAGATGGTGGCCCCGAGCCACGGCGTGATCTGGCGCAGCCACTTTGACACGATCCTCGCCGCGTATCAGGCGTGGATGGTTTGCAAGCCCGCGCGCAAGGTCGTGATCGCCTACTGCAGCATGTGGGGCAGCACGCGCGCGATGGCCGAGGCCGTGGCGGCGGGCGCCCAAGAGCTGCCGGTCGAGGTCAAGCTCATCAATGTGGACGCGACACATGACACGCAGATCGTCACCGAGGTGATGGACTGCGCGGCCTTCGCGGCGGGGTCGGCTACGCTCAACATGGGCATCATGCCGCGCATGGCGGCGACGCTGACCTACCTGCGCGGGCTCAAGCCGCTGGGAAAGGCGGGCTTCGCGTTCGGTTCGCACGGCTGGGCCGCGAAAGGCACCGAAGAGGCCGCGCGCTACCTGGAGGCCATGCAGATGAAACCGGTGCGCGAGCCGCTCGCCTGTCGCTTCGCGCCGGATGCCGCAACGCTGGAAACCTGCCGTGCCGCCGGGCGCGCGCTGGCGGAAGTCGCGCAACACGCATAAAGGAGGTCCCGATGAATCCTCTCGCCCTGACGGGGTGGTCCCGCCGCATCGGTTGCGGAGTCGCGCTGTTGGTGTGCGCGGCCGCAGCCGCGACCGCCCGCGCACAATCGCCGTTCGGCCTGAAGGTCGAGCGCTTGACGCTCGCGAACGAACAGGCCGAGGTGCGGATCACGCTGAGCGTGCCGTCCAACCACCTGATATACGCCGAAACGTTCAAGGTCTCGGCCGAACCCCTGCAGGTGCCGGCCCCCGAGCAGAAGCCTGATCCGGTCAACCCCTCGCAGCAGGTCGGCGTCTATGCGCGTCCCTTCGAATCGCTCTGGCGCGTCGCGCCGCTGCGCGACGGGACTGCGTTAACGGTCGCCTATCAGGGCTGCGACGATGCCGTGTGCTTCATGCCGGAGGAGCATGCCTTCCGTTACGACGCGGCGTCCGGCCGCTTTGTCGCGGCGCCCGCGGCGGCGGACGGAGCCCCGCTCGCGGCGGAAGAGGCCGGCGCGTGGGCGCGCGGGCTCGCGATGACCGTGGGCGGCGGCTATATGAAGGCCGGCGTGTTTCTCGCGTTTCTGGACCAGGCCGACGGCAAGGAGCCCGCTGCCGGCGCGTCGCGCGCGGGGTTGGCCGGTTTCCTGAGCGATCCGGTCGCCTTCTTCCACGCGCACGGTCTGTTCCTGACGCTCCTTCTCGTGCTGCTCGGCGGCGTGCTGCTTAACCTCACGCCCTGCGTGCTGCCGATGATCCCGATCAACCTGGCGATTCTCGGGGCCGGCGCCGGCACGCGCGGCCGCGGCTTCGGGCTCGGCGCGGCCTATGGCGCGGGCATCGTGCTGGTCTACGGCGGCCTGGGCTGGGTCATTCTGCGCAGCGGGCTCTTTTTCGGCGCGCTGCAGGCGTCGCCTTGGTTCAGCCTTACGATCGGCCTGATCTTTGCGGCGTTGACGCTGGCGCTCTTTGATGTATTCGTGATCGATTTCGCGCGTTTCGTGACGCCGAAGACCAGCGGCGGCGCACGGCAGGGCGCGCTGGCGGCCTTCTCGGCCGGGGCCCTCTCGGCGCTGCTGGCCGGCGCGTGCGTCGCGCCGGTCGTGCTGGCCGTGCTGCTGCTGGCCGGCTCGCTCTACGCCGGTGGCGCGCGCGGCGCGCAGTTCCTGCCGTTCGTGCTGGGACTCGGCATGGCGCTGCCTTGGCCCTTCGCCGGCGCGGGCCTTTCGGTGCTGCCCAGTCCCGGCATGTGGATGGTTCGCGTGAAGCAGGCGTTCGGCGTGTTGCTGGCGCTGCTTGCGGCCTACTACCTGTATCTGGCGGCGGTCGGTTTCATGCCGGCTGCGCAGGCGGCGCGCGACGGCTCGATCGCGGCGGGCGACCGGGCGGCGTGGCAGGCCAAGGTCGAGCAGGCGCGGCGCGAAGGCAAGCCGCTCTTTGTCGATTTCTGGGCCACCTGGTGCAAGAACTGCGCGGTCATGGAGAAGACCACCTTCCAGGAAGAGCGGGTCAAGCAACGCCTCGCGCGCTACGTGGTGGTCAAGGTGCAGACCGAACGGCCGGAGCGGAGCCCGGCCAAGGAGATGCTCGACGCCTTCGG
>MWEJ01000271.1 GCA_002071025.1 Verrucomicrobia bacterium ADurb.Bin070
ACACGAATCTGGGCGCGATGAGCCACGGCTGTTCGGACGATACGCCGTATCTGCGCTTCAGCCAGCCGGTCGAGCATTTTTCCGTCATCGAGCGGATCGAGTGCGAGCAGCCGCTGCTGATCGGATGCTTCGCGGCCAAAGAGGGGGAGGACCGCGCTTTCACAGTGGTGAACATGAGCGAATTGGAGACGCTTCAGACGGCACATGTCAAACTTCGGCTGCGCGGCTCTCGTGTCGTTGCATGGCCGCGTGGCCAGCGTGTGGCATGTAAGCCCGACGACAACGGCCTCATTGCGCTGACATTGGCGCCGGGCGAGGGGATCTTCGTGGAGGTTGTGCGCTAATGCAGATGCTGACGTTGCGGGAGCGGGAAATCCTCAGGCAGATCGCGGCCGGCCTCAGCAACAAAGAGGTGGCGCAACGGCTGGGGCTCAGTGCGCACACGGTCGCGGCGCATGTGCGCAGCGGCTTCAAAAAACTCAACGTCCATTCGCGTAAAGCGTTGTCCGCCGCCTTCGAGACCGAGTCGCGACCCGCATTGCAGATCCTTGAGCGCAGGGCGTCGGAAGCGCAGCATATTCTGGTGCTGGATCAAGGGACCGACCGATCCCGCGCGATGGTGATCAACAAAACGGGCCGGATGGTCGCTTCCGCGCGCAAGGAACTGACGCACGCATACCCCAAGCCCGGCTGGGTGGAGCACGACGGACTCTCGATCTGGTCCTCGCAGGCCGGCGTGGCGGCGGAGGCCCTCGCGGCGGCCGGTGTGCGCGCGGCGGATCTTGCGGCGGTCGGCATCACCGGCCAGCGCGAGACGACATTGGTCTGGGATCGTGAGACCGGGCAGCCGGTGTATCCCGCGATCTTGTGGCAGGATCGGCGCAGCGACGAGTTTTGCGAGCGGTTGAAGCGCGACGGCTACACGCCCTGGATCCAGTCCAAAACCGGCTTGGTGCCGGACTCCTATTTTTCAGCCACCAAAATCAAGTGGATTCTGGATCATGTCAAGGGCGCGCGACGCTTGGCGGAGAGCGGCCAACTGCTGTTCGGCACGGTCAATTCGTGGTTGGTGTGGAACTGTACGCGCGGCGAGGTACACGTGACAGATGTCACCAACGCATCACGAACCATGCTTTACAATCTGCACACCGGCACGTGGGATCGGGAGCTGCTCGCCTTTTTCGGCATCCCTGAGCGCATGCTGCCGAGCGTCCGTTCGTGCAGCGAGGTGTACGGGGTCACACGGCCGCCGTTCATTGCAGAAGGCGTGCCGATCGCGGGGATGGCCGGCGACCAGCAGGCGGCGCTGTTCGGTCAGCGCTGCGTGACATCGGGCATGGTGAAAAACACCTACGGGACCGGTTGTTTTCTGGTCATGCATACCGGGCCCAAACCGATCATGTCGCGGCACAATCTGCTGACCACGGTGGCTTGGGCGATCGGCGGGAAAATGGAGTACGCGTTGGAGGGCAGCATTTTTTCTGCCGGCGCGGCGGTGCAGTGGCTGTGCGACGGTTTGGGCATTCTGCGCCAACCTGCCGACATCGATGCGCTAGCCGGCAGTGTGCCGGATAACGGCGGCATCTATTTCGTGCCGGCCTTTGCGGGGCTCGGCGCACCGTACTGGAATCAGAACGCGCGCGGCACGCTGACGGGGCTGACACGTGGCACCAAGGCTGGCCACTTGGCGCGCGCTGCGCTTGAGAGCATTGCGTACCAGACGCGCGATGTGATCAAAGCCATGGAGGCGGACGCGCGGATTCCGGTGAAGGAGCTGCGGGTGGACGGTGAGTTCGCAGCGAATGATTTTCTGATGCGTTTTCAGTCGGACATCCTCGGCAAACCGGTACGCCGAGCCCAGGCCTTTTCCGCGCGGGCGATGGGCGCCGCGTATCTGGCCGGCCTTGCGGTCGGCTACTGGTCCGGTGCCGAGGAGTTGGACAGCCAGTGGCAGGAAGATCATCGGTTTGACCCCGCTTTGAAGACGGCCGAGATCCGCCGTCTCGACATGGGCTGGCGGCATGCCCTTCGGGCTGCGGTCGCGGGGGCTTGTCGCTAAAACGGGTCTACCAGGTGCAGAGCCCGGTGGCCTCCTGAAAACGGTAGAGCCAGACGCGTCGGCGTGAGTCGTCCCGGAAGGCCTCATACTCCAGAGAGAAGACGCGTCCATCGGCATTGGTCCAGAGCCGGTCAGCGAATGCCGCCGCGTCCCGGATAACCGGCGCGTCAAGGCTGTCGATAAGGCGAACGTTGGTTTCCAGGTTTAAATCACGCAGGTTGCGCCGCGTGAAATTTGCGGAGCCGAGCAGCAGGTCGGCCGTGCCGGCGGCATGACGAGCCAGCAGCAGTTTGGCGTGCATCTGCTCGCCGTGCGTCGCGGCCCAGCGCACCGGCACGCTGGCTGCAGTCAGTTCTCGCGCGACCTGGCGGTTGGGCATGCCGTTCTTCGTGCGGCCGAAGGCGTCTTTGTTCGGGTCAAGCAACACGCGCAGCGAGACGCCGCGCCGCGCCGCGCGCTTCAGGGCGTGGATGACCGGCCGGTCGGCGAGGTAGAACATCACCACGTCCAGCGCGTCGCCGTGTTGCGCGGCATCGAGCATGGCCACAGCCGCGTCGGCGATGGCCGCTTCGGTGAGGATCTGGATCCGCGTGCGGGATGGCTCATCCACGCGGTCTTGCTGAGCGTCGCCGTCGGGGGGGGCCAACGGGCGCAACGCGCGGGCGCTGAAGGTTCGCACGGCTTCCTCGGTCCGCAGCAATTCGTGAGCGGCGGGCCCGCTGAAGGCGAGCGCGACATTCGAATGCGCGCTGCTGCCGTCGTGCGGATTGGCCGAGGTCACGAGCGCTCGCAAACGGGTGCCGTCATCGGCGATCACCACTTTGCGGTGATTGGCCTTGAAGTTCAGCAAGGCGAGCCAGCTCCGCACGGTGACGGGAGGGCCGCCGAAGGGGTTGGGCATCCAGCCGCCGCGATCGTGGTTGCCCCAAGGCCGGGCCAGCACCCGCCAAAGGCTCGACCAGGCGGTGTTGCTGTCGCGCAGCCGGTCGAGGCGCGTGAAAACGATCTCGACCCCGGCATCTGCGAGGCGGTCCAGATGTCCGGATTTCATGCCGCCGTAGACCGTGTTCACGGGGTCGGTGATCACGACGGCGCGCAGGGCGGGACGCGCACGCCTGCGGGCGATCAGGGTGCGGGTCAGCTCCTCGCACAGCGTGCGGTGCGGGGCTGGTGCCGCTCCCAGAAAGTCGTTGAATAGGAACATGTCGACCACCACGATCTGTTCCGCCCGGCCGATCATGGCGAACACTTCGTCAAAAATCTGCTGGTCGCTCCGCCGTGCGCCGTTCGCATCGAGGCCGGTCACGTCGCACAGGAAGCGCACATCGGAGCAGGGTAACGGCGCGCTGCTATGGCGGAGGCCGGCCGGCAACGGCTTCACGGCGTGCCAGCAACAGCCGGATGAGAACGCGATCAGCAGCATCACGATGCCGGCAAGCAGACAGGGGGTAAGCGTCATTCGCATGAGGATGGCGTTCATTCGGTCAGAAGTCCCAGCGCCGGGGGGTGCCCGCATCCGGTGTCAATTCGATCCAGTCCACATCGACCGGTTGCCGCGAGGCCGGCAGATAGAGTCGGAAGATGCCGAGCGGCCCGTCGGCCGGCAGGCGGAGTGTCACGGTCTGCCACGCGCCGGCCGTGAGCGTGTACGGAACGGTATGCTCCGCCTTCGGTGCCGTGCCGGGCTGGAGCCACTCCACTTTGCCGTTGCCGCCTGCGCCGCCGCGCATGCGGAAGGCCACGGTCGCCGGCCCGCTGACACCGGCACCGACGCCGAGAAACGGCGTGCTGTCCGTGCCTTTCAGGGTGACGATGCCGTCCTTCACGTCAACCGCGCACCCGCGTGCCTTCCAGCCCTTGAGGCGGGGGTCCGCCGCGTCGTCCGCAGCCGGCTTCGCGCGCGCGGCGGGTCGCGGCTTGGGCCGGCCCTCATCTTCGAGCCGATACTTAGAGGGCTCGAATGCGGGGTTCGGCAGCGGGACCACGGCCTTCGTGTCGCGCAGAAAAGTTTCGATCAGCGCGTCCAACTCCCGAACGCGTTCCGGTTCACGTGCGGCAAGATTCTGTTTCTCGCCCAGATCCTCCTTGAGATTGAAGAGCAGGTGGCGGTGCGCGCCCTTCGCGCCGGCGTGAAAGAGGCGGATGAGTTTCCAGTCGCCGCTGTGGACCGAGACTGCGGGCGGCAGCCAGTCGGGCACGCCGGGGTCGTGCGGGAAATAGTGGAACACCGCTTGGCGCCGGAGCGCGCCGCCTTTCAGCGCCGGCAGGATGCTGATGCCGTCGAAGCGTTGACCGGGCGCCGCCGGCAGGCCGAGCCCTTCCAGAAACGTGGGATAAAAGTCTTCGCTCTGGATGACCGCATCGCTGCGCGTGCCGGCTGCGGTGACACCGGGCCATGCGATCACGCACGGCACGCGCGTGCCGCCTTCGAACAGCGTGGCCTTGCCGCCGCGCAGCGGCGCATTGCTGGTGGGCGTCGTGCCGTCCACCTCGTTGTACATGTTGCCGCCGTTGTCGGAGGTGAAGACGATGAGGGTGCGCTCGGCAAGGCCCAACCGGTCAAGTGCGTCCAGCAGGGTGCCGACCGCATCATCCATGCTTTCAACCATCGCCGCATAGGTCGGGCTGCGCTGCGGGTTTTGGGGGTCGACGCGCGCGCGATAATTCTCGATGAGGGCCTTTTTTGCGTCGAACGGCGCGTGCACGCTGAACATCCAGTAGTTCAGGTAGAAGGGCCGGTCCCGGTGCCGCTCCATCCAGGCGACGGCTTCCCGGGCCATGCGGTCTTCGATGTGCTGGTCCGGCACGCCGGGATCGGGATCGAAGTCGGGGAACTTCCAAGGCGCGACGAAACTCCCGGCCGGCCCCGGTCCTGGCCAATGCGGGATGTCGGTGTCGAAGCCCTGCTGTAACGGCGAGTAGGGTTCGGGGCCAAGATGCCATTTGCCGAAGTGCCCGGTGGCGTAACCGGCCTCTTTAAGCGATTCAGCCAGCGTGCGGTATTCGGTC
>MWEJ01000272.1 GCA_002071025.1 Verrucomicrobia bacterium ADurb.Bin070
CGCGATCAGCGGCAGGTTGCTGAGCACCACCGGCTCGGCGGTCAGCAGGCTCGCGGCCAACATGGGCAGCGCGGCATTCTTGTTGCCCGGCACGCAGTGCACACCGCTCACGGGCCGGCCACCTTTAATGACAAATCGTGACATGGAGAATCAGACAGTTGAGAGGTTCATCCGAAACAACACACCCTAACGGTGCTAAAGCAGATACCCCCCATAGCAAAGCATAAAACCGCGCCGAAGAGAATGCAAAAAAGGGGCTTTACTTGTGTCCTCATGATGAAGACACAAATTCCCGCGCCCAGAGCGAGACTGGCTAGCAGATCAAACTCAATTGAACGCCCTCGCACAGTCCACGAGAGTTGGTTACGCAGGTCTTTTGAGAGAGGGCATGGGCCCTAAGCCTTTACATAACGAACGGGGCGACCTGTCTTACGGACTTTTTTGTCAGCCAGCGCTTTCTTTAACCAAGCGTCCAACTGAGGCTTTGACACATCCAGCCGTTTGGCCAAATCCGCGACGGCGGAGGGTTTTTGCAGCGCGGTTAGGAGAACCGGGAGAACGGCGTCGTAAATCGAAACGGTCTCCTGCACGATTGACGGCGGAGCGACTGCGGGTTTATCGAGCGGGACCGGAGGCTCTCTCACTGCGGTAGCCAACGTGCCTGATGCGAAAGGCGTGTCAAAGAGCGACAGCTCGACTGCCTGTTCCTGTTGCGGCTGACCGGCGGACGTTTGCTTGAGCAGGGAATCCGGGTCGGAAGATGCGCACAGAGCCGGAAACCGGATCGCGCCCAGTTTGACCAGTTCTTTGTTGCCCTTCGGGACAGACCCGGTCATACGGACAAAAACGGGGCGGCCGGGTTTGCGGCGCAACTCCTCTTGCGCTCCTTCCCAGGTCCCGCCTTTCTTAAAGTCGGCGCTGACGACAAGGCCGTAATCGGCCAGCGCATAGATGAGCTTGTTGCGGCCCATCGCTGTACCCACGCTGAAACCGGCTTCAGGATAATAGGGCGAGATCAGGAGCAGGCGCCCGTCCGACAAGGCGTGGCGGGCATCGCGTGTCACGCTGGTCCGCAACAGGCTGTCCGCAAGGACACCGATCACGGTGCCGCCCGATTGAAGAGCGGATGACATGGCAATCTGGTCGACTCCGCGCGCGCCGCCGGAAACGACAGGGAACTTTCCGCGGGCGCACCATTCAGCAACATCGCGCGTAAACGACTCGCCTTCGGCGTCCACGTTGCGCGAGCCGACGATCGCCAAGCCGCCGCCCTGAAGGAGGGATTTGTCGCCTGCACCGTAAAGGATCGGCGGCGCCTTGCCCTTGAGATGGTTTCGATAACGGGCGGGGTATTCTATGTCGCTCCGGCAGATAACCCAGATGCCGCTGCGGTTCCACTGCTCGACAGCGAAGCCGAGTTTCACGCCGCGTTTGAGCAGTCCGGTCAGGCGCTGTTCGGGTAGAGCGGATGCCGCTGCCACCGAACAAACGTTGTCCGGTTGCAGAAGATCGGAGGGGCGCATTTTCTTTTCAAGAAGGCATTTGACGATCTGCGTGTATTCCTGCTGGCTGAGCGGATCGAAGTCTGAAGCGCCGCCGAAATGGCCGCACAACAGGAGTATCGCTTTCGCATCTTCACTCATCGCATTCATGTCAAACTCCAATCAGTCCATTCTGGGTGAGTTCAAGGCCAGCGCGAGGGGGAACACGGCCTGACAGCCCTCGCGGCGCAGAAGCGCTGCGGCGACTGTGAAGGTCCAGCCAGAATCGGTCATGTCATCAATCAAGAAACAGGGGGTTGCGCTTACGTTTGCGGGATCAACCGAGAAGACGCCATCGAGATTATGCGCCTGCTGGTAACTGTTAGCCTGCGTCTTCTGCTCAGGATTGTCCACCACTTTACTCAACGCCGGCTTGAATTCAAGACCCAACGCAACCGCCAAGCGGCGGGCAAAGTCCGGGACGAGGTCAGGGTGTTTCAGCGACGGTATGCACGTGACCCACTGGGGGTAAGGTTGCGCGCGCCATTCCCGTATCATGGTCACGCAGGCCGTGACCAGGGAGTCGTCAAAGCGCCCATGCACGTACTTGCCGTCGGCCACCAGGCGACCCCATCCGGCGTCGCGCCACAGACTTAAAGCGCGGCCTTCCTGAGCAATGAATGCATCACCTATCATTCCGGTGAATCCGTAAATAGGCAGGGGACCGTAACTCGGCCATTTTTTCTTCGGCGACAAAGGTTGAAAATTGCGCTTTATAAAAATAGCTGCTCTGTTTGTCAGTTCGCGGTTGTATTCAGGTGACAGCAGGGGGCGGCCTTGGCATCCAGCGCATTTGCCACAATCGCGCACATCTGGATCATCCAGGGCTTCTCCTAGGAAACGCATGAGACAACCTTGGTGCCGCATGTAGGTCTGCATCTGCCGCTGTTCCAGATGGCGTATCGTGGCGATCTCTTCGACCAAAGACTGATCGAACATGTATCCTTTTGCCGCAGGTGTAGCGACCCATTTGTTGTCGATCTTTGTCACGGGTGAGGGTGATTCCGCGGAAAGGAATTTGAGCGTCTGTTTGATTTGCCCACTTGATAGGTTCAGGCATTTTTCCATTTGACGAGTCGACAGGCCGCCCTCCGATCTGTCAAGGGCCTCCAGTATTTGTGACACATTCTTTTGGGGAGGGAAGGCATTCTTAATGAAGTAAGCGGCGATCGCGTCATCTTCCTCGCCGTGAAACAGAACGCCATAAGCTTCTTCGACTGCGCGCCCGGCGCGGCCGACCTGCTGGTAATAGTGAACCACAGAGGACGGCCGTTGAAAATGGATCACAAAGCAAAGGTCGGGTTTGTCAAAGCCCATGCCCAGCGCCACTGTGGAGACGAGAGCTTTTACACGGTTGGCCAGCAGCTCCTCTTCCAGCACTTCGCGAAACAGAGCGCTCTTAACATCTTCGTCGTACAGATTGAACTGCTCTACGGCTATGCCTCTTTGCTTTAACGCGTTGTCGACCAAGGCACCGTCACTCGGTCTCGGCAAAACACCACTATAGTAGGCACGTGCGCTGATACCGACTATGCGGAGCCACTCGGCCACGCGTTCGGCATCCCGTTTGGTCAGCACATAGACAATTCCAGTGTTAGGTAACGTCGGAATGGTTTCGGCCAGCCAGGCCATACGAGCCGCAGGGCTTGGCATCGTGATGTTCTGGAGTTTCAGGCTCTCACGGAGCAAAGGGCCGCGCACCAAGGTGATGTCTTTTCCGAGTTGCGCCATGACATCGCGAACGACGCGATCATTGGCGGTGGCCGTTGTCGCAAGAACGGGAATGTTCGACGGCAAGGCCTGGAGCACCCGGACAATGCGTCGATAGTCGGGACGGAAGTCATGGCCCCAATCGGATATACAGTGGGCTTCGTCCACGACGAACAGACCCACGCGGTCGGCGATGGGTGACAAGACATTCTGGACGAAGGCGTCGTCGGCCAGACGTTCCGGTGAGACGAGCAAGATGTCGACCTGATTGTCACGGAGCGCTTGTTCTATTCGGGCACGGTCCTGAGGGTTCGAACTGTTGATGGTTTCAGCTTTGACGCCAATGCGCGCGGCCGCCTCCAGCTGGTTGCGCATCAGGGCAAGCAATGGGGAAATCAACAGGCTGGGGCCTGCCCCGGCATTCCGTAACAGACGGGTGGCCAGGAAATAGACCATGCTTTTGCCCCATCCCGTCCGCTCAACAACCAGCAGGCGCTTGCTTTCCAGAATGGCTTGGATACTCTCCCATTGCCCAGGCCGGAAGTCGGCCGTCGGCTGGTTCAGTGCGCCGCGAAGATACCGAAGGGCGGTCGCTCTCATCCGTTTGAGCCTTTCTGCCGGCAATCGGACAGTACGGATTGGCCTTTGGATGTGAGGCGGTATTTCTGGCGGCGGCTTGTAGGCTTGCCGGGTACGCCCACAACAATGTACCCGCCGCCCAGATTATGGAAGTCGTTCGCAAACTCGCACAGGGTGTGCAGGACATCCAAGGGGTTCCAACCCTCCTTGAACTCCAGCCGCTCCCATTCTACGGCCTTGCCGTTCAGGAGCGAATCTATGGGAATTGGCAACTTCATAACTCGGTAGAGATCCTAGCCTAAACACACTAAGACATTTCTTGTAATGATCGCATCGGCATAGTCGATGCGGGCGGCGACCATCGGAACCTGATTAAGACACAACGACATCTCGTCCAGCATCAGTGTCCGGCTGCTGTGAGGGCCGTTTGTTCCGTACTTGAATCCGGCTGTAATTGCGGATTCTGAAAAAGACATACAGGCGTCGGGCATAGCGTCCTCGATTTCGTGCTTCGGTACAATTCTTCCCTGGTCCCGCCGTGTAAGAACTTCACCGAACGTGTGTCTGTCTATGCCAGTCGATACACGTTCAACTCTGCTTTTTTTAAAACTGTACCATCACAGTGGGGGAAGTGCGAGTGCAAAACGGCTAGAAATAGAATAAAAACAGGATGTTTCTCACACGAAGGCACGAAGAGGAATGGTTTGTCATGAAATACCTTTGTGTCCTTTGTGTGAGATTGAATTGGGCTGCGGGCGAGCCCGCGTTAGTTGAAACTGAATCACACCCCGGGGCGCGAACATCACGCGAAACCGGTTGACTTCGGTCCGGGGCGCGCCATAATGGGTGCCATCATGAAGGTGAGTCATCCTGATTCCGCCGGGACTCGTGCGGGCGCGCCCGCGGGCCGGCGCGCGTTCTTGCAGGCCGCGCTGACCGGCTCTGCCGCGGCGGCCGCCCTGCCGCATCTGGCCGGTTGCGCCACGCCGCCCCCGGCCTGCGGGCTGCGCGGCGGCGTGCTGCGCGAGCCTGTTCGCGAACTCCCCTTGCGCGACGACGCCGACGTGATCGTCTGCGGCGCGGGTCCGGCCGGCGTGGCCGCCGCCGTCAGTGCGGCGCGGGCCGGCGCGCGCACGCGCCTCTTTGACCGCCACGGCTGCCTCGGCGGCGTCTGGACCGCCGGGTTG
>MWEJ01000273.1 GCA_002071025.1 Verrucomicrobia bacterium ADurb.Bin070
CTACGGCATCTGCGAAATGTGCGGCGAACTGATCAGCAAGCCGCGCCTTGCGGTGCTGCCCTTCGCCACCAACTGTATCAAATGCCAGTCCGAGATGGAACGCATGTCCCGTCGCGGCGGCCGCAGGTAAGCGGTCATGCGTGTGCCATTCTTCGTGGCCCTGCTGACAGCGGCCGATCAACTGACCAAGTACTGGGCCGTCACCCGCCTCAAGCCGCTCGGCTCCGTGGCGGTCGTGCCCGGCTTCTTCAGCCTCACCTACGTCGAGAATCACGGCGCCGCCTGGGGCATGCTCGCCGGGCGCCACCTCTTCCTTATCGCCTTCTCGATCCTCACGCTCGGATTTCTGCTCTGGCGCCGCCGCCAGCTCTTCGACCCGCTGTGGGGCGGCCGTATCACCCTCACCCTGCTCACGGGGGGCATCCTTGGCAACCTGATCGACCGCATTCGGCTCAACTACGTTGTCGACTTTCTCGACTTCTTCTGGGGGCGTCACCATTTCCCGGCCTTCAATGTCGCCGACTCCGCGATCTGCTGCGGCGTCTTTCTCTTCATCTTCACCCAGTGGATCCACGACAGAAAGCATGGCCACCGCTCTTAACGCTCCCCCCGCAGCCTGGTTCATCGCAGGCGCGACCGCGACCGGGAAAAGCGCCGTTGCCCAGCAGCTCGCCGAGCAGAACGGCTGCGCCGTCCTGTCAGCCGACGCCATGCTCGTCTACCGCGGCATGGACATCGGCACGGCGAAGCCCCCTCCCGCCGAACGCGGCGGCGTCCCCTATTTCGGCATCGACCTGGTCTCGCCCGCAGAGCCCTTCAGCACCGGACTCTGGCTCGCCGACGCGCGCCGCGCCCTGCTGGCCGCAGCCCCCGATCTCATCGTCGCCGGCGGCACCGGCCTCTACCTGAAGGCGCTGACCGACGGCCTCGAAGGCTCCGCCTGCGATCCGGACGCCCGCGCGCGCTGGCAGGCGCTCTATGCCGCGGAAGGCCTCGACGCCCTGCGCCGCGCCCTCGACGCCCGTGCCCCCGGCGCGCTCGACGCCCTCGCCGATCCCGCCAACCCGCGCCGCCTGATCCGCGCCCTCGAACACCTCGACGCGCACGGCGCCCTGCCAGCCCGCTGGCGGCACGCGGACGGCGACGCCCCGCCCATCCCTGCCCTGCGCCTGCCGCGCGAACAGCTCCACGCCCGCATCGCGCGCCGCGTCGACACCATGTTCGCCGCCGGCCTCATCGACGAAGTGCGCGCCCTGAAAAGCGCTGTGCCTGTCTGGTCAGAGACCGCATGCCACGCCATCGGCTACGCCGAAGTCCGAGCCCTGCTGGCCGGCGAACTGACCCGCGCGCAAGCCGCCGACCGCATCGCCGCGCGCACGCGCCAACTCGCCAAACGTCAAGAAACCTGGCTGCGCCATCAGACGCGCGTCGTGTGGATCGACATCACGGACGACGACCCGCCCGACGCCGTCGCGCGGCGCGTCGCCGAAACCTGGAGGCTTTATGGACCCTCACCCGTCGTACGTCCCTGAGTGTTCCGATACGCCGCTGACCGTCAAAGAGCTGCCGCAGGAGATGCAGCCGCGCGAAGAGTTCGCGCGCCGCGGCGCCGCGAACGTCGCGGACGAGGTCCTGCTCGCCATCCTGCTGCGCACCGGCGTGCCCGGCAAGAACGTCACGGAACTCGCCCGCGAGCTGCTGCGCCGTTACAAAGGCCTCGCCAACCTCTGCCACGCCGAATTCGAGGAGCTGCGCAACCTCAAGATCAAAGGGCTCGGCACCGTCAAATGCATGGAACTCGCCGCCGCGCTCGAGATCAGCAGGCGCGCCCTGACCCACCAGCAGCGGCATGACAGCCGCGACGACGCCTGCCCCGTGCGCGAGCCTGAAAGCGTCTACCGCCTGCTCGCGCCCCTCGCCCGCGGCCTGCAGCAAGAGGTATTCTGGACCGTGCTCCTCAACACCAAGAACCGCCTCATCGGCCAGCCCATCGAAACCACGCGCGGCCTGCTCGACACCAGCCCCGTACATCCGCGCGAGGTCTTCGCCAAAGCCGTGCGCTACAGCGCGGCCTCCGTAATCCTCGCCCACAACCATCCTTCGGGCGACCCCACCCCGTCCAAAGAAGACATCGACATCACGCGCCGCCTGATTGAGGCCGCGCGCATCCTCGGCATCCGCGTGCTCGACCACCTGATCGTCGGCAAGCCGTCGCCGACCTCCCCCGGCTTCGTCAGCCTGCGCGAACGCAACCTCGTGAGCTTCACCTGACCGACTGCCGCCACTGCCCCATCGTCATGCCGAAACGCTGCCGGAAGATTCTGCCGACATGCGTCTGCCCGGCAAAACCGCAGGCCTCCGCGCATGCGCCGATCGTCGCGTCCGATTCCGCCAGCAGCGCGCGCAGCCGCTCCAGCCGCACGTGCTCGATCTCGCCCCGCAGCGTGCGCCCGGTCGCCACGCGGAACCGCACTTCCGCAGCGCGCCGCGACAGCCCCGCGCTGCGCGCGACGTCCGCCACGCGCAAACCGCTCTCATGCGCGTGCAGGCGGATGTAGTGCAGCGCTCCGGCCATCTTCTGATCGGCGATCGCCACCCACTCCGTCGACTGGCGCGTGATCACGCGGATCGGCTCCACCCGGTACTCGGCCTTGACGAGCCGCGCTCCGCGCATCAGCCGGTCGAGATGCGCGGCGATGCGATACCCGGCCGGACGCGGATCGCACTGGAGGCTGGAGAGCGTCGGCACCGACGCCTCGCAAATCCATTCGTCGTTGTCCACCCCCAGCACGGCCACCTCGTCCGGCACTGAGACGCCCGCGTCCAGACAGGCGTCCAGCACCTGCTTGCCGCGCCGGTCATTCGGCGCGAACAACGCCACCGGCTTGGGCAGGGCGCGCAGCCACGCCTCCATGCGCGGCCGCTCCACCGCCCAGTCCCGCTGCTCAGCCGCCGTGCACGGCGCATACACGTGGCACTGCCGATGCCCGTGCGCGCGCAACGCCGCGCGAAAACCGCGCTCGCGCGCCACCGACCAATACGAGTCGCCGTAGATGTGTCCGACAAAAGCGAAATGCGTGTAGTGCCGCTCCACGAAATAGTCGGCCGCCATGCGCCCTACCTCCGCCGAATTCCATATCACGCACGGCCACTTGAAGAGCGGATAATCGCGCTGGCGCATCGGATGCGGCTGCAGCAGCACCACTACCGGCACCTTCAGCGCGGCGATCTGCCGCGCCTCTTCGACGTTGTGATAATCCGCCGCGATCACCCCGGTGCATCCCCAGCGCTTCAGATCGTGCAGCTCATACATCCAACGCCGGCTCTCCTGCTGGTAAATCCGCCACGGCCCATGCTCTTGAGCATAGGCCAACACCCCCTGCAGCATCTCCTGCAGGCCTTTGGTGATCGTGGACGTCATGATGACCACGCGCGGAATGACAGGCGGCTTCATGTGCTCATCACTTTTTCGGAACGACCGTAATAAGATCGCAGAGGCGTAACCTTCTACCGTCGGAACAGGGCAACAACACGGTCGACAATCATTCTTTGAGCGTGTTCCGACAACTCGCCCACACTGGCCGCAATAAGCGATGCGTTGGCTGTAAAGAGCACGCCAGGACGAGCGTAACTGACATGGCGTAACGATCCCGACGCGAAGTCCGAATCATCCAAGCGAATCGCATCGGCATCGGCATACGGATTGCTGGTCACCTGGCAAAGAATGAAATCGCCGCGCCCGACATCAGCAAGCACGACCGCAGGCCGTAACTTGCTGGAGGAAATGAATTCTCCCGTCTCTTTCAATGGTTGCCTCGAGTGCTTTCATAAGCTCCCACCTTTCTTTTGACGGACGTACTGTGCTCGCCCGCGCTGCTCATCCGCATACAGTCACCCTCCATTGCGCCTTAGTCCCCGCCCGAGCCCCGGACAATCGGACATTCGACACGCCCATCATGCCGTGTGCGCCGCCCCTTGTCAACGCCACTTTCACCGGGCGTATTCCCGCCTGTTAGCCTGTTAGCTACCGGACAAATCACAACCGTGTTGTCACGGATCACGAACCGTGCGTCCAGCTTATCGCAGACAAGGGACAAGGCTTCGTAGAGCGTGCAGAACCTCGCGGAACTTGCGGAAATGCTCGGCTTCTCTTCTGCACCAATCATATTGTTGGTGGTTGTCCCTGCAGCGCGACACATGATTGACGCCCATCCCGCCATCAGCAACAACAACGCGTATTTGATTATGTTGCACATTACCAAGACACCGTCCCTTTCGAAAAACACCCGTGACGCCGCTTACCATATCGCCGTTGTGGCATCGTTGCAAGTCCCGACGCGCCATTCAAACCCAACCGATTCGCCGGGGCGCATCCTCGTTTCACGTGCTAGAATCAAGCGGTTGATGCCGCCCATCGGGAATCGATCAGGATAAGCGGTCGGCCCTCGTCTTGCTCATTCGCGTGTCAGTGACGTGAAACCGGCAGGGCGGTCTCGCCGAGACCGCTACGGGAATGAATGGCCGTTTTCTTTGCACGAGGTTTCACATCGCGGACGGGGCCGTCCGCGCCCCCGGCGCGGCGCACCACGTCATATGCGCAAAACATCGAAAAATGATACGTGAAACATCTATCGACATTTTCAAATAATTGCGTTACTTTGCCATCGTCATGAACGGCATTACACATGTTGACGGAGCGGTTGTGGTGATTTACGCGGCGTTGACCGCCGTGCTGGCCTGGCTGGCGGCGCGGCGGCAGAAAGGCGCCGACGACTATTTCACCGGCGGCAAAAGCATGAACGGCTTCGCGGTCGGCCTCTCGATCTTCGCGGCCGCCTTCAGCGCCGCCGCCTTCGTGATGCTGCCGCGCGAGGGGGCCTACCGCAACTGGAGTATCCTCTCGGTCCTGCTGCTGATCCCGCTGCTCATCACGCCGCTGCTCTGGCACGTCTTCGTGCCGCTCTACATG
>MWEJ01000274.1 GCA_002071025.1 Verrucomicrobia bacterium ADurb.Bin070
TCACCGGCCCGGAGGAGCTTGTTCCATGGCTGGTGAAGAGCTGACCCCGATGATGCGCCAGTACCGGCGCATCAAAGCGGAGTTGCCGGATGGCGTGATCCTGTTGTTCCGCCTCGGGGATTTCTATGAAATGTTTTTTGAGGACGCGCGCGCCGCAGCCCCGATCCTGGGCGTGGCCCTGACCCAGCGCGCCGGTACCCCGATGTGCGGTGTCCCCTACCATGCCATCGACGCCTACCTCGCCAAGCTGATCCGCGCCGGCAAGAAGGCCGCCATCTGCGACCAGATGGAGGAGCCCTCCCAGGCCAAGGGCATCGTGCGCCGCGAAGTCACCCGCGTGGTCACGCCCGGCACGGTCACCGAGGATGAGATCCTCGACGCCGCGCGCAACAATTACCTCGCCGCGC
This sequence comes from Verrucomicrobia bacterium ADurb.Bin070, assembly GCA_002071025.1. Lineage (GTDB taxonomy): Bacteria > Verrucomicrobiota > Kiritimatiellia > RFP12 > UBA1067 > DUPH01. Next base: position 408 of record MWEJ01000274.1, read on the forward strand.
TCTATGCCGGAAAGGCGCTGGGCTTGGCCCTGCTGGATCTCTCGACCGGCGCCTTCACGGTCGAGGCCGTGTCCGACGCCGCCGCGCTGGCCGAGCTGCTCAAGCGCTATGCGCCCAGCGAATGCCTGATCGGGCGCGAGGCGCTCGCCGACCCGCGCGTGCAGTGCGTCCGCGCCGCGGGCGCGCTCGGCACCGTCACCGACATCGACGACTGGACGTTCGAGTATGACTGCGCCTGCGACCGCCTGCTGCGCCACTTCCAGGTGCATTCGCTCGAAGGCTACGGCTGCGAGGGCGCGGCCGAGCTCGTCGGCCCGGCCGGCGCGCTGCTCCGCTACGTGAACGAGGAGCTGCGCCATGCGGTCGGCCATGTCCGCACCCTGCACGTGCGCCACGCCGACGCCTTTCTGACGCTTGATGAAAACACCTGCGTCAACCTCGATCTGATCCCGCAGCGCGGCAAGCCGCAGGAGGTGACCCTGCTCGGCGTGCTCAACAACACGCAGACGCCGATGGGCGCGCGCCTGCTGCGCGCCTGGCTGATCCGGCCGCTGCGCCAGGCGCCCGCCATCGCGGCGCGGCTCGACGCGGTCGAATGCCTGACCCGCCAGCGCCTGGTCCTGAACGACCTGCGCGACAAGCTCGCGCAGGTGCGCGACCTCGAACGGCTCATCGCGCGCATCGATTCCGGACGCGGCAACGCGCGCGACGTGCGGGCGCTGGCCGCCTCGCTGCTGCCGGTGCCCGCGCTGCGCGAGCGCCTCGAACAGACGCCCGACGCGCTGCTGCGCGAGACCGCCGCGCTGCTCCATCCCCTGCCCGAGCTGGTCGCGCTGATCGAACGCGCCATCGCCGATGAGCCGGCCGCCGGCCTCAAGGACGGCGGCCTCATCCGCGCCGGCTACTGCGCGGAGCTGGATGAGCTGCGCGCGCTGGCCTCGGAAGGCCATGACTGGCTCGCCAAGTACCAGGCCGGCGAGCAGGAGCGCACCGGCATCAAAACCCTCAAGGTCCGCCACAACAAAGTCTTCGGCTACTACATCGAGGTCTCTAAGGGGCAGGCCGGCGCCGTGCCGCCGGAGTACGAACGGCGCCAGACGCTGGTCAACGCCGAACGCTTCATCACGCCGGAGCTGAAGAGCTACGAGCAGAAGATCTTCGGCGCGCAGGAGCGCTCCACGGCGATGGAGTTCGAGCTGTTCTGCGCGCTGCGCGAACAGGTCGTGGCGCACACCGCAGCCGTGCAGGAGACCGCCGACGCACTGGCGCAGGCGGATGTGCTGGGCGCACTGGCCGACCGCGCCCTCGCCCTCGGTTATGTGCGCCCGGACATCACGGAGGACGACACGCTGGAGATCCGCGACGGCCGCCACCCGGTGATCGAACAGCTTCCAGACGCCGAGCAGTTCGTGCCCAACGACGCCCTGCTCGACTGCCGCCGCAACCAGATCATGCTGATCACCGGGCCGAACATGGCGGGCAAGTCGACCTTCATCCGGCAGGTCGCGCTGATCGCGATCATGGCGCACATCGGCTCGTTCGTGCCGGCGCGCGCCGCGCGCATCAGCCTGCTGGACCGCGTCTTCACGCGCGTCGGCGCGGGCGACGATCTCGCGCGCGGCCGCAGCACCTTCATGGTGGAGATGCAGGAGGCCGCCAACATCCTCAACAACGCCACGGCCCGGAGCCTGATCGTGCTGGATGAGATCGGACGCGGCACCAGCACCTTCGACGGCATCAGCATCGCGTGGGCGGTCGCCGAATACCTGCACAACACGCCCGCCGTCAAAGCCAAGACCCTCTTCGCCACCCACTACCACGAACTCACCGACCTGGCCATCACGCTGAACGGCGTGAAGAACTACACGGTGCAGGTGCGCGAGCACGGGGAGTCGATCATCTTTCTGCGGCGCATCGCGCCCGGCACGGCGGACAAGAGCTACGGCATTCACGTGGCGCGTCTGGCCGGCATGCCGGACGAGGTGGTGGACCGTTCGCGCGAGATTCTCGCCAATCTCGAAGAGGGCGAGCTGGAGGCCGGCGTGCCGAAACTCGCGCGGCGCAACCGCCGCAAGAGCACCGACATTCCGGGCCAGCTCACGCTCTTCTGACGGGAGCGCTCAGCCGTGGCTTTTTGCCGGGATGACAGGATTTTCTGGATGCCGTTTCATGACATGCAAGGCGGATTATCATGATGACAGAAGCCGCCCGTAAACGATTGACCCTGCTGATGAAAGCGGCGGTCACGCTGGCGCTGCTGGCGGTGGCCCTGCACTGCGTGCGCCTTGATGTGTTAGCCGCCAGCCTGCGCCGGGCGCAGCCCGGCCCGCTGTTGGCCGCCGCGCTGCTGCTGGTGCTGGGCGGCTTCGCGGGCGCCGCCTCGTGGTTCTGCATCCTGCGTGCGCGGCTGCCGTCGATGCGCTTTCGCAACGCGGCGGCCTGCCACTGGTGCGGCATGTTTTTCAACAGCTTCCTGCCCTCAAATGTCGGCGGCGACGTGGTCAAAGGCTACCTCGTGCTGCGCGGTCATGACGTAAACGCTAAACCGCTGCCGGTAGGGACACCTCGCCGAGGCGTCCGCGGCGGTCCCGGCGAGACCGCCCTACCGAATGCGGGCGCGGCGATGACCGAGGCCGGCCCGACCTTGCGCGCGGTGGTGACGAGCCTGCTGCTGGACCGCGCGGTCAATCTCGCGATGCTGCTCGGCATCGGCGGGTTCGCGCTGCTGCTCGACCGCCGCGGGCCGGTCGCGGCCGTGGCGGCTGCGGGGGCCGCGCTCGCGGCGCTGCTGCTCGCGAGCGCGGCGGCGCGGCGTCACGCGGCGGCAGAGCGAGATGCGTCCGCGGCACCGGACGCGGCCGGCTGGCGGGGTTCGGCGCGCGCGCTGGTCCGCGAGGCCTGCGCGTTCGCGGGCGCGCCGCGCCGTCTGGCGCCGCTGCTGCTGGCGGCGTTCGCCTCGCAGGTGCTCAAGACCTGGAGCAACCTCTTCATCATCCGCGCGCTCGGCCTCGCGATCCCGCCGCTCAGCGTGTGGATGGTGATCCCGCTGTTCGGCGTGGTCTCGGCCCTGCCGGTGTCGATCGGCGGCCTGGGCGTGCGTGAGCTGGCGGCGCAGGCAGTGGCCGGGCCGCTGGGGCTTGACAACACGCATCTGGTCGCGCTCAGCCTCGCGGGCCACGCGCTGGTCGTGGCCGTAGACATGCTGGGTGCGATTCCGCTGCTGACGCGGCGGCGGAACGGCGCATTCCCGTAAGCGACGATGCGGCGGATCGCCGGCGCCATCCTCTCGGCAAGGCCCGTTTCCACAGCCAGCCCGAACGCGGCAGCCCCCTCCATAAATTGCCGCCGGTTCCTATGTGTCATCCCGCCTTCATCATCGGTTCCGTTCCCTGGCCTGCAAAGTTCGGCGAGGGTGTCACTTCAGCAGCATGAGCGTCCCGCTCACATAGGTGAGGCGCACGGCGGTCGGCTCCACGACCAGACGCCAGGGCTTGGCAACCGACGCCTGTTCGAAGACGCCCTGGATCCCGCCCGCGGCGGTGATCAGCGTGTACGACCCGACGGTCGGCGGCTCGACCGGCAGATGCAGCTCCAGCGCCAGCCCGGAGAGATCCAGCGCGCCCGCGAGCGCCAGGCTGTCGCAGGAGCCGTCCGCCTCGACAGTCAGCACCAGGGTCCCGGTAAGCTGCGCCGCGGCCGTGACGCACAGCTCGCCGTCCGGCGCGACGGAACCGGTCACCGTCAGCGCACCGTTCGAGACACAGCCGCCGCCGGACAGCGAGGCCACGGTGAATGCGCCGCCGGCCAGATCCAGCGTCCCGCCCGCCTGAACCGTGACTGAGGCGCTGGACGGCAGCACGCTGCCGCTGCCGGCCGGGAACCATTTGGCCATCAGCGCGGCCTCGACCGTCTGCCGTTCCAGCGCAGTGAGGCTGCGGTCGTACACCAGGATCTCGGCCACGTCGCCGCGATAATAGCGGCTCGTCCACTGGGAGGAGCCCCAGTAGTCGCCGATCGCGGGGCGGAAGGTCTGGCGCGCGCCGTTGACCGAGGTGACGAGGTGGATCTGGCCGACCGTCACCACGCTGTTGGAGACGATGCCGTTGACGGCGACCAGCCCGCCGGCGCCGCCGTAGTGGAAGTCGTTGTTGTTGCCGGGCCAGTACCACGTGGTGTTGCCGATGCGGAGTCCGCTGTCCTGCCCTTCCATGCCCCAGAAGCCGCCGTTGTCGTTGCTCTGGTCGCGGATCATGTTGACCGCGAAGACCGTCTGGGCGTTGGTCACGCCCGAACCGAGCATGCGGCCGCGCGCGCCGCCGCGGCCGAAATGAAGGCCGCCGCGGCCGCCGAAGAGCGCGGCATTGTAGACGGGACAGTTGAGATCGTTGGTGGTCGCGAACGCAAAGCCGGAGCCCTCGGCATCCGCCCAGGCCGTCACGTTCGAGCCGTCGGCGAGGAAGGTCAGCGTCGCGGGCTGCGAGGCGTCCAGCCGGTAGACCAGGCCCGTGACCGACGAGGCGTCAGAGGCGAGCGTGAGCGTGCCG
>MWEJ01000275.1 GCA_002071025.1 Verrucomicrobia bacterium ADurb.Bin070
AGGCGTCCCGGCGCTGAGCAGCGGCTGCTCGCCCTCGGCCGCCTCGTAGATGACCGGCGCGGCGGCGGTGCCGGAGTCTTCGGGCGTGAACGTCAGCGGCTGCGCCAGATGGTAGATGCCGCCGCGCACGCGCACGACAACCGGTCGCCCGCGTACCGGCTCCCGGCTCTTCAGTTCGCGCACCGCCCGGCGGGCACGGTCCAGTGTGGCGAAGGGCTGCGCGGATGTTCCGGACGCGGCATCACTCCCGTCCGGCGCGACCGTAAAATCGGGCACCGTCGCCGCGGTGCCCCCCGCTTGCCTGATGCACAGCACGACCCCGACAATTATCCAAAGACTCACGCCACGCGTCATAACCAATGATCTCCCCGGTAGGCCCATCTGGAAACTCAACTCTGGTTTTTACAAATACCATAACGTGCCTACAGGAACCAGCTCAAACCGGAGGGGTTCCTGGTTTCAGGTTCCTGGTTTCAGGTTCCTGGTTTCAGGGTTCCAGGGTTGGAGACGGTCGTGACCGCCAGCAGCCCGCCGCACCGCCCCCCTCCCCGTCTCTGCGTCTCAGCGTCTTTGCGTTTCTTCCCCACCCGCATGGTTTAAACGCAGAGACGCAGGGACGCAGAGGATACTCGTGTACGGGTTGAGGGCGTTGGCGAGGCACTCCGTGGTCTCTGCGTTCTCTGCGGTTACAGTTCTATTCCCTAGCGGATCGTACGCGTAGCCGTATGTGTTTTCGCCCATGAGCGCCTCCGTAACCTCCGAGCGCGGATTATACACGAAGACATTGGTGACCGGCAAGGCCGGCGTCGTGTCGACGCGCCGCGTGTTTTGCGCGGAACACAGTCGGGAGCGCGGGCGCCCCCGCCCGCCTCAGCGTCTCAGCGTCTTTGCGTCTCTGCGTTTTCTCTCCAGCCGCGCGGACGAATGGCAAAGGCTCTTAGGCACAGAGAGCCCGTCGCGCAACCTTCGATCCCGCTGCTGAGGTCCGTTCCCGGAACATACCCGTATCCGTTCGAGAACCACAGATAGTTCTGCCAACTCGGGTCTTGAGGCCGCAGCGACTCGACACCTGAAAGCCGTCCGATCTCTCCAAGCCTATTTCTTATTTTCTGACCCCGATACCCCGTTGGTGGCGACGTATTCGGTGATGTTCCCATTCGCATCAAACATCGGGAAATGGATGACCGGCTGCGGGTCGGCCGCAGAGACGGTCGTCACCGCCAGCAGCCCGCCGCTCCGCCCCCCTCCCCGTCTCTCCGTCTCAGCGCCTCTGCGTCTTTGCGTTTCTTCCCCACCCGCATCGTTTAAACGCAGAGACGCTGAGGATACTCGTGTACGGGTTGAGGGCGTTGGCGAGGCACTCCGTGGTCTCTGTGTTCTCTGTGGTTACAGTTCTATTCCCTAGCGGATCGTACGCGTAGCCGTATGTGTCGTCGCCCATGAGCGCCTCCGTGACCTCTGAACGCGGATGATACCCGAAAGCGTCAGGGGAACGACACGTTGACCTTATAAAAATGCATGCCGGGTTCCCTGGCGGACCACACCGCGTCCGTCAGGTTCGTCTTACCCTCGACCGTGTACCGGCGGGCAAACGGGCCAAGGTCCGGCGTCCACGTGACCTGCTCCGTCCCGTTGCTGACGGCGACATGAGCCCGGAAGACGGAGAACTGATTCGTAGGATCCGACCCGGCCACGTACTCCTGCCAGGCCGCATGACCGTCACTGTCGACGTCATCCTGTGCCGCCTGTTCATAATCACCGCCCGCCGCACTCAATGCCGTCGGATAAAGGTCCAGCCAGGCATGGGGAACCGGTACCGGAGACGCCGACGTCACAGGCGCGGCCACGACGCTCACCGTGAAGGAGATCTCGTCGGCAGCCCCGTCCTTATCGCATGCCGTCATGCTGACCGTCTTGACACCCTCCGTGGCATAGGCATGCGCGATGACGCCAGTCGCGCCCCATGCGATGCTCTGCGTGCCGTCGCCAAAGCCCCAAGTGATCTGCATCCCGCCACCCACGTTGTCCGTGCAATCCGCCGCCACATCCGTCACCTCCCAACGAAAATTGAACGGTTGACCGCACGGAACGGTCACCAACGGCTGCTGCTGCGTGCCGGCCCCCGGAGAGACGATCACGGGCGCATCGTTCTGAACCCTGACGACGGCCGCGACGGACGCCGAATAATAAAGCTGCGCGGCAGCCGGCGACACCATGACCGGCGTGACCGTGAACCCGTCGGCTCCAGAGAGCGCCGTGCCGTCTTTCACGGCATTAATCGCGACATGCTGCTCCACTGAGCCCGCCTCAAAAACGAGGTTGGTCGCCGCCAGACTCAGACGCCCGTTCGCCGCACTGGCACCGGGCGAAACGTCCAAACGGATCTCGACCGTTTCCGGATAAGGTTCCGACAGCCTGACGGTCACCTGCCCGTCCCCCTCCAGCGCCGCACGTTCGGAGATCGGCGTGGCAGGCCCCAGCGCGGTCAAACAGGGGGCGACCGCGACGGCATCGGGCTCGCAGACCGCCACGTCATCCACGCAGGCCCGTCCCGACGAGCCGTCCGTCGCCACCACCAACCGGATCGCGTCAAACTGCGCCGGCACCGACGGTGCAAACCGATATGTTTGGTAAAGGACGTGTGAAATGTCCGAAAACTCATGCACTTTGAACCACCGTTCGGCAGGGGCTGCACAACCGTTGGTCGACGCATAGATGGCGATCGTCGCCGGCGTTCCCGCGTCATAGGCACGGGCCATGAACGTGAGCGAGCCGAACTGGAAGGCGAGTACCGGCGATTGCAGGAACGGCAGAGCACGATCCTGGACCGGATCCGTCTCCGCCGTCTGGCTGTTATTGAGGAAACAGGCCTTACTCTCATCCAGCATCACCCGCAGCGCGTCCGAATCGCTGATTTTGGCGTTATACGCGCGCCACGCCGTATCATCAACCGGCGGCTCATCCCATGCCACGGCGTGGTCGATCAGCACGCGGGCATCGCCGCATGCATCGTCATGTTCATTCAGGACACGCAAATATCCCGCACTGTTGGTCCCCAGGAAAACGGACGCGTGACTGAAGGCTGTCATCGCTTCGGCGACTACCCAGGAACTCACTTCCTGCCACGCGTCAGGCGTCTCCGCCGGGGCGTACTGCACCGTCAGCCGGGCCGGTGCGCGCAGCACCTGATAATCGAATTCCAGCATCCCCGCGCCTGTCATCATGCAGGGCGAGCGCACCGACTGATCCAGCCATGCTCCCTCCGCACCTAGGGCATCCACCTCTCGTCCGCCCCGACGGTGATCGAGATCCACGCGCCCTTCCGACACCCATGCCTCGGTAGCCGTCCATTCATGTGCCGCAGGCAGATTCGTCTGCTCGTCTTCGCCGGGGCTGAGTTCCGACCCCGTCTGGCCCCGCCAGCCCGAGAGCCCGAGTTCATCCACCACCACATCCACGCGCCGTCCGTCCGGCCGGCCGATCACCCGGAGCATCACGAAATGCGAACGCCACGCCTCGACCGGAATCTGATGCGTCGCATCATCGAAACCGGTCAGCAGAATCTCATGGGCCAGCGTCCACGCCGCTGCACCCGGCGCAGCCGGTGTTCCCTCCGTCCCCCACTCGGTCGGCTGCAGATACACGCCTAACGTCTGCGTCGGCTCAACAGCATAAATCCCTCTCGGAGTAACCGTGGCAAGGGCCTCCCACCGGCAGGACGGGGCGAGCGACCAGTTCGAGACATCCGAAGAGAATGTCGGCTCGACAGCGGAAAGCAGGCTGGTCGCCACGCCGGTCGGCACGGCGCCGGAGGATGTCGGCTGAGACTCGACCGCGGAAAAACCGGATCGGCAATCCGACGACATGAACCCGATCGTGCCGCCCTGCGTCAACGCCGGCCCTCCGGTCTGACCGGAATCCGAATAGCTCACCACATTGTCGCTCGTTCCGAATTTGCACCTGATTTCCGTCATGCTGCCGACCGAGTACATTCTCATTTCGAGCCTGGTTTCGACATTCAGGCTCAGATTCACACCGGGCGCACTCCTTGCCAGTCGATAGGGAATGCCCGACTGCCACTTGTAGAGTTCAAAGGCAATGCGTTTGTCCCGGACCGGAAATGCGGTGTCCGGAATCTGCGTGACGCGAAATTCATAGAAGTTTTCAGGATCGGAATAATAGCCGAGCACCGACACGGAGGGGCTTTCCGGAGGCAGCGGATCGGCCGCCCTGACGTTCACGCGCACAAGATAGTTCTGCATGGCGAATCCGTATTTGTAGTAAACCGCTTCAAACGGATTGGCCGATTGCCTCAGACGGCTTTTAAACGAGATGCCGCCCAGACCGTCCGGCAAGGTCGCGCCGGCTTGGTTATGGATATAACCGAGGCCAAGGCCAGACTCGCCGCCCATCAGGGCGACCGCCACATTGCGCAACTTCGGATCGGCGGGATCCGGCGTGTTGTCCGCGTCGGCAGGCAGCCGGTCCACCGCATAGGCGGAACTTCCGCGCACCCAGCCGTTGAAAGTCACGGAGGGAGAGGCTGCAAAGACATTCGTCTCGGCCGGATACCCGGCGAAATACTCCGTCACGCGCTGCGTCACATTCGTCGTCCAACCGTCAAAGGATTGCGTGATCTTCTGCTTGCCCACCTGGCCGTTGCTGTCCGTGAAAACATCCGGCGGCGCCGCCCACCCGTTGAAATTCTGATACTCCGCGCGCGTCACCCGATACGCGCCGGTCAGGTCGTCAAATAGAACGTGGACACACCCGCTGCCGGCCGTTGAGACGCGGATCCGGTGTTCCGGCGGCACGCCGCCGCTGCCGCACACGCCCGTCACCGGCAGCGTCAGCGGCACCGTCTGCGAAGCGTCGCCCCAATACACCGGATCGGGCAAGAACGTATCGGAGACCGCGTCATACCGGTTCTCGCCGCACACGTAGAAGC
>MWEJ01000276.1 GCA_002071025.1 Verrucomicrobia bacterium ADurb.Bin070
CGTCTCGATCGTCTGGTTGCGCACGCTCTCCAGCCGGCTCTTGGTGATCGCGTTTTCGACCTTCTCGCGCAGCTCCTTGCCCGCGTACCCGCGCACCTTGCCGATGAAGGTGAGAAAATCTGTCACAGTCATGGTGTGATAACTTGGCGCATTTTCCGGCAGATAGCCGATGCAGCGCTTGGCGGCCACGGGGTCGGTCGCGATATCATGGCCGCAGATCGTGGCCGTTCCTGCTGTGGGCGGGATGAACCCGGTGATCATACGCATCGTCGTCGATTTTCCCGCGCCGTTCGGCCCGAGAAAGCCTAGGACTTCGCCTTTTTCCACGGAAAAGGAGACACCCTTGACCGCCTGGAATGAGCCGAAGTCTTTTCTGAGGTTACTTACGGTCAGCATCCTGGTTCCTCTGTTTGTTGGTTGACGCAACGTCCGGCCTGAAAAGTCCGGGTGACAAAAAGTCATGCGAGACACTAGCAGAAGGTGTGCCAGAATGTCTATCACGCATTGCGGGAGGCGATGGGCGGGGGTGCAGACAAGGGGAAAAGGAGGAAGGAGGAGGGAGGAGGGAGGAGAGAGGGAGAGAACGCGCAATGTTCAACGCACAACTTTCAACGTTCAAGTGGCGGGGCCGAGTTTTCGGCTGGAAGTTGACCGACAATCGGCGGGCTGACAACGCCGAACGCCCAACGCAGAGCATCGAAGGTCGAAGGTCGCGGGTCGCAGGTCAAACGCAGAGCACCGAAAGAACGATACAGAGAAGATGAACGGTGTGTGGTTTTCAACTGATATAAGCCTCCATGTACGGAAGCAGCAACTCAATTTCGAGGCTCCAGTGACGGGGTTTCCCGAGGCAATACCGTAGCCAGCGGATGAATTGGAGGCTGCGCTCGGTCGCTCTGGCGCATCCGGCGACAAGCGGGTTCGGCCTCCGCCCCGCTTCCGCGGCGATGCGTTCGGCCAGAGCCTGCCTTTTCGCCCTTTTCGCCTCCACCTTCTCGTCGCGCACGCCTTCGGTTTCGCCGATCAGGCGCTCGAGCATGAGCATGAGGTTGTGCGCGAGGCAGACGAAGTGCGCCTGCTGGCATTTGGCTTCCGCGGAGGACGACCAGGCCTTGACGACGCCCAGCTTGTTCTTCTTCTCGTCGAACGCCTTCTCGATATCCCACCGCAGCTTGTAGATGAAGGCGAGCAGTCCGGGCGGGACAGTGAACTCGGAGGTCATGAACGAGAAGCCGCGTCCGGTCTCGGGGTCGCGGTAACCGATCCTGCGCATCATGTGACCGACGGAGGTGGAGACGTATTCGTCGGACAGCACGCCCGTGTTGCGCGGGTCGGCCCGGTCCCACTCCTTGAGTCCGACGGGCTCGGCCGCCGAGTTCTCCTTCTCGGTGCTGACGACGTACAGGCCCTGCGTCTTCCAGTTGCGCCACAGTTGGTAGTCGATGACGGCGGGGTCGTAGGCGACGATGACCTTCACGCCTTCCTTTTCGCCCATGCGCAGGCTCTTCGCCGTGAGCCGCTTGAGCGCGTGCATGTCGTGCTCCTTCTTGACCGACGGGCGGGCGATGTCCAGCAGCCCCATCGAGTGGGTCCGCAGGTTCACCGAGTAGAAGAAGCCCTGCGGCTGGATTTCGCCGCCGACCGGCGGGGTGTGCGCCGCAGCCTTCTCGTAATGCCCGTCCGACGCATAGACCGCGAAGCCCTTCAGCTCGGGGTGTTCCGCGAGCGGGTCCGCCCCCGTCCCGGCGCACTGCCGGTCGGCCTGGAGCCTGACGTGCGTGGCGATATCCTCCACCAGCGCCAGCCGGCGCGCGCTTTTGAGAGAATCGAAGAACCCGCACACCGACACGGCCGCCCCCCAGTCCATCTGCATGTGCTGTACCCACCCGCGGCCGCTCCGCTCGGTCCCCATGACGCGCCCGATCCCCGACAGGATGTGGTCCCTGTCGCTGAGCGACGGGCACTTCCTCGTTCCGGCGTCTGGCTCCGCGAGTGCCTTGTGGACGGGGGCGAAGAAACGGTCTCTCACACTCTGATCCGTTTGATTTTTCATGCGTGAAGGTTATCAAAACGGCGCGACAACGGCGAGCCTAAAAAAGTTTAAAGTATTGCGGCGCAACAAATTATGACGATTTAAAAATTGCCTCGCAGCCCTTATTCGCTCGACAGGGCTGCCGGAACGCCCCGCTGGCGCTTCAGAACCCCTCGCAAAGACAGGGGTACACGCGAAATTCCGGACGCGGCCGGATGCGGCGGGAGGGCTGTTGCGAGGCTCGGTTCAGATGTTGTTCCTGATTCAAAACCACACACCGTTCCCGGCGGGAACTGGACCGCATGGCGGCGATGCTGAGTCAGCGATGCAGAGGGACAGGTATTCTGTCCGGCCCACGGGAAGGCGGTCAGGCGGTCGTGTACGTGAACGGGAACGTGAACGGGAACGATGCAGAGGTATTCTATCCGGCGTTCGCCGGAAACACAATCGATCTCGATCCCGATCCCGATAGCGATTTGGATGAGGGCAAGCCCCGGCCAGTCGCAGGGCCGAACGCGTAGGAGCGTGTCGTTCCGCGGCATCGTTCGCCGGGAGGCCGTACACGTTCACAGCGAATCGGTACCCGTTCACGGTCACGAGAAGGCGGTGAGGCGGTCGTGTACGTGAACGGGAACGTGAACGGGAACGATGCAGAGGTATTCTATCCGGCGTTCGCCGGAAACGATGCAGAGTGACAGGTATTCTATCCGGCACACCGCTGACGTTCAAAACACATTCCAAAACACAAAACACATTCCAAGTTGACAAGCATAAGTCATAAGTCATAATATGACGACATGAGACTCACACTATCCATACCCGATGCGGTCGCGTACCGTTTTCAAGTTGCCGTACCTCCAAGGCAACGGTCGAAATTGGTGACCCGTCTCTTGGAGCAGACCTTGGCAGAGCGGGAAGACTCGCTGGCCGCCGCTTGCAGTGCCGCCAACCGGGATGCGGCCCTTGCTGAAGAGACCGACGAGTGGCAGGCGTTCGACGACGGAGTGACGGAATGAGCGAACCGACCATCACACGCGGAGACGTCTGGTGGGTCGCTCTTGACCCGACACAGGGGTCTGAGATTAAGAAGACTCGCCCCTGTGTGGTGCTGACCCACAACACGGTAAACAAACTCCGAAAGACAATCATCGTCGTTCCTCTTTCCTCGGCCGCCGGCCCACATCCACCGATTACCGTGCCGGTCATTTGCCAAGAACGGGAAGTCGTAGCTGTCGTTGACCAAATCCGCGCCGTTGCCAAGCATCGGCTCAAATCCAAGATCGAAATGCTCGCACCGAATGATCTCGACGCCATCATCCGAGCCTTGTCGACTATTCTGGAAATACGGTGAAAGCGCACAAGCCGCCCACCCATGTACGCTAATGGCCGGGAGTCCGTACACGTTCACAGCGAAGCGGTACCCGTTCACGTTCACGGGAAGGCGGCCAGGCCTTCGTGTACGTGTACGGGAACGAGTGAGCCTAAGGAAAAAGGAGGAGCAGCCATGTCCCTGACACGTTTCAGCGTCTCGCTGGAAGCGTCGCTCATGCGGCGGTTTGACGCAAAAATAAAGAAAGAACGCTGCCCGACCCGTTCGAAGGCAGTCGGCGACCTGATCCGCGCCAGCCTGGTGCAGACCGAATGGCAGGCCGGAGAGGAGGTGGCCGGCGCGATCGTGCTGGTCTACGACCACCACACCAGCAACATTGTCAAAACCCTCACGCAGGCCCAGCACGACGGCCATGCGGCCATCATCTCGACACAGCACGTGCATCTCGACCACCACAACTGCCTCGAGATCATCGCCGTGCGCGGCCAGCCCGCCGAAATCCACGCGCTGGTCACCCGCCTCAAGGCGATCAAGGGGCTCAAGCACGTGTCGCTGGCGGCCGGGACCACCGGCTCTCACCTGGCGTGACGCCGCCGGTCACGGCGCTCCGCCGCCGGCCGTGCTGCGCTCGGCCGCCTCTGGCCGCGTGCGCCTGTCGCGGATGTACATGGCGGTCCCGTTGCGGCGCTCGATGTTGAATAAATCCGTGGCCCTGATGAGGTCGCTCCACCGCTTGTAGCCGTAGTTGACTGGCGAGAACGACTTTTGATTGGCGATATATTGCGAAACCCGGCTCATCGGCGACCACCCGTCGTCGTCGGAGGTGTTGTCGCAGGCCAGCCGCAGCATGCGCACCAAACCGGTGTCGCCGCGCAGCTCGTTTTTCGTCTTGCGGGCGTCGTCCTCCGCGCGCGGTGTGTCGCCGGTCGCCCCGCCGCCGCGTTTTTTCGGCGCGCGTGCGACAGACGCTGCATCATCCTCACGCGCGGCGGAGATCAGATCCTCCGTGAAGATGAATTGCGAACAGGCTTTGATGAACGGTGCGGGGGTTTTCTTTTCGCCGAAGCCGAACACCTGCTTCCCGCTCTCCAGCAGGCGCACCACCAGCGGCGTGAAGTCGCTGTCGCTGCTCATGATCGCAAAACACTCGATCGCGCTGGTGTAGAGGATGTCCATAGCATCGATGATGATCGCGGCGTCTGTCGCATTTTTGCCCTTGGTGTAGCCAAACTGCTGAACCGGTTTCAACGCGAAAAGCAAGGAGTGCGACTCCCAGTTCTTCAACTGGCTGCTCTTCCAGTCCCCGTACGCCCGACGAATGTTCACAACCCCGTATTTGGCCAGCTCGTTGAGAACCGGCTCAACCGCTTCACGGCTCGTGTTGTCGCAATCAATCAGCAGTGCGATATTTGTGTTGTTCATATCAGAACGGTATCACACCGGGGCGGGCGAACAGAAGAAAAATGAATCCCATCCATCGAAGGAGGGCGCATGGCCGTTCTGTTGGTGAATACCCTGCTTAATCGTAATCTTAATCGTAATCCTAATCGTAA
>MWEJ01000277.1 GCA_002071025.1 Verrucomicrobia bacterium ADurb.Bin070
GATCCAGACCGACATGAACCGCCGGCTGTCCGGCTCCGAAATCGGGCTCGTCCACTGCTGGCCGCTCGATGAGGGTAGCGGCACGACGGCCTTTGACCGCGCCGGCAGCGCCGACGGCCTGATCACCGGCGCCACCTGGTCAACCCGCCCCGATCTGCCGATCGTGTCGGATCTGCCCAGCGGCTCCTGGATCTCTGCCGCCGGAGGCGACTGGGCCACGGCCGCCAACTGGCTCGACAGCCTTCCGGCGCAAGGCGTCGGCGTCACTGCCTATTTCACGAACCAGCCGCCCGCGGCCATCACCGTTCACAACAACATGGCCGGCCTCGCGCTCGGCTCCCTGGTGGTGAACGGCACCCACGGCCACACCTTCACCGGCAACGCCATCACCCTGACGAATGCGACGGGCAGCGCCGTGATCGCCAGCGAAAGCGGCGCGCACACGCTCGCCCTGCCGCTCGCCACCACCGCCAGCGGCCTGAGCATCGCCACCTTGGCACCCGGCGCGTTCACCGTCGGCGGCGTCATCAGCGGCACCGGCGCACTCGCCGTTAACCCCGCCGGCAGCGGCGGCGGCACCGTCACGCTCGCGGCCGCCAACACCTTCGCCGCGCCCCTCGCGCTCGGCTGCGGCACGTTGTCCGTCGCGCTGCTGGCCGACGGCGGGCAACCCAGCGCGATCGGCGCCGCCACCGGCGATCCCTCAAACCTGATCCTCGGCCCGGGCACGCTCCGCTACACCGGCCCCGCCGTGACCATCGACCGAGGCCTCACCGCAAACGCCGGCGTGCGCAAAGCCGCTCTCCTCTCCGTCGACACGTCCTTGACGCTCACCGGGCCCATCACCAACGCCGCCGGCGCCCTCATCAAAACCGGTCCCGGCACGCTCATTTACGCCTCGCCCGCCGCTTCGCTCATCGGCCGCCAACAGTCCGCCGGCATCACCACCCAGGCCCCCTATCCCGCGAACGGCGACGCGCCCGCCAACGGGTTCGGCTGTTTCACCGTCGCAGGCGGAAAAGTCATTCTCGGCGCGCATCCCGCTCAGACCAACCTGTTTCAAGAAGAGGTGACGGTGGGCGCATACACCACCGACCAGGCCGGGCAGGAGGTCACCGCCGAGCTTGAATGTGTCGGCGGCTACCACCGCTTCAACAACTACCTCGACATCGGATATTACAACGGCACCTCCGTCACGGCACCGACCCCGCTCCAGCCGACCCTCACCGTTTCGGGCGGTACCGTATCCGCAGACAAGCTCATCATCGCCTTCGGTTACCACACCAACCAGAACACCCATGCCGTTCTTAACATCTCGGGCGGCACAATGACCGTGGACAACGAGATCCGTTTCGGCGACCAGCGCGGCGACCCCGACTCACCCATGCTCGCCACGATCAACCTCAGCGGCGGCGAATTCCGTCATGTGTCAACGACCGCCGGACTTCGCATGGGATGGCGGGTTCCGGCGGCCGACGCCGCGCTCAATATCACCGGCGGCCTCTTCGACGAATATGCCGATGTGATGATGGCCCAGAACGGGAACACCTCGACGCTCTATCTGGGCGGCGGCATTCTCCGCATGCGGAACATTACCCATAACAGCGTCACCGGCACCTCACGGATCACCTTCGACGGCGGCGTCTTCCAGCCGCGCCTGGCAGGCTATACCCTGCGAGGTCTCAGTGCCGCTCATGTCTCGACCGGCGGCGCGCGCATCGACACCTCGCTCGCGCCCTACACGATCGCTCAGGATCTGCTGCACGACCCTCTCGGCGCAACGCCTGACGGCGGCCTTGTCAAAACCGGCGCCCACCCGCTCACGCTGGCCTTCACCAACGCCACCTATTCCGGCACGACGGTTGTCCAGGAAGGCGAGATGCGCATCGGCGGCAACGGCACGCAGACCGTGGCCGTCGCCGCCCTCACGGTTGCTTCGGGCGCGGCCGTCGGCTTCACCTTCACGGCCGACGGATCGTCCAACGACCGCCTGTATGTGGCCGCGTCCCCGACCTTCGCGGCGGGAAGCCTCGTCGCGCTCACCCTCGCCGGCACGGAAATGCCCTTCACGAAAAACGGCACCTACACGTTGCTCACCTACAGCGGCGCCGATCCCGCCGTGTCGGGCCTCGCCTGCGCCGCGCCCGCGCCCGGCAAAACCTACGCCTTCGCCGCCTCGGCCGGCGCGGTCACCGTCACGATCGGCGACGGCGATGCGGTCTGGAACACCGATGCGGACGGCGCGTGGTCGACGGCGGGCAACTGGACTGCGGCACCGGTTCCCGGTGGCCCCGCACGCTTCGACGACGTCATCACCGCCCCGCGGACTGTAACCACAGCCGGCCAAACCGCAAGCGGCCTCTTTTTCAATAACGCCAACGCCTACACCCTAGGCGGCAGCGGGCTGACGCTCAGCAGCGGCGCAACCCTCGCCGTCGAGCAGGGCGCACATGCCGTAGAGGCCCCGCTCACGCTGGCCGACAACGCCGCCGTCACGCTCGCTCCGTGCAGTGCCCTCACGCTGGGCCCCCTCGCCGGCACCACGCTCACCGCGCAGGGCAACGGCACGCTCACGCTGGCCGCCGCGCCTGCTCTCGCCGCGCTCGCGCTCGACGTGCCCGCACTCAACCTCGGCGGTTCGTTCACGGTCGCGTGCCCCGTCGCCCTGGCACGCACGACGACGGTCACGCCGACCGACAACGCCGCCGCGTCCCTCTCAGGCACGCTCTCGGGCAACGCCGGCCTGACCAAAAGCGGTGCCAGCACCCTCACGCTCTCCGGCCTCAACACCTACAGCGGCGTCACGCGCATCGACAACGGCACCCTAGCCGTGCCGCACCTCGCGTCTGGCGGAGCGCCCAGCGCCATCGGCGCGGCCGGCGGCAGCGCCGCCGACCTCCTGATCGGTTCCGGCACATTCCGGTACACCGGCCCCGCCACGACCGTCCAGCGCGGCCTGACCCTCGCCGCGCCTCAGAACCGCGCCGCGATCATCCGCACCGACGAAGGCTCTGACCTGACTCTGATCGGCTGGATCAACAGCACCTCCGGCTCGTTCATCAAAACCGGTCCGGGCACGCTCCGGTTCGCCCAGCCGAACATCGCCAACAAGCTGATGACGCACGGCAGTCCCAACGAGACCGCCCGGCTGAACATCGGCCCCAACGGCGAAAGCCCGACGCAGGGGTTCTCCGGCGTGTCGGTGGTCGACGGCACGCTCACCCTCGGCGCCCCCGGGCAGACGAACACGCTCTCGCGCATTTTCGTCGGCCTCTTCAGCTCCGACCTTCCCGGCGGCGAAACCGCAGGCGAACTGGCGATCACCGACGGCATCCTCAATCTGAACGGCACGCTGCTGGCCGTCGGGCGCAACAACGGCACCGCGACCACCGCTCCCGGCGGGCTCGCCTCGCGCCTGACCGTGAGCGGCGGCCTCATCACGAACGCCAACCACCTCTCGCTCGGCTATCAGAACGCCGGCCTCAGCGGCTACAACGCCCGCCCCGTCATGGAGATGTCCGGCGGCACCGTCGTGATCAACAACTTCTATATCTCCGAATCCTCCGGCGCGAAATCCACCGTCACCCTTGCCGGCGGCACCGTGCGCGCGCTCGTCAGCGCCCGCTTTGCGATGGCCGCGAACACCGAGGCGCTTGTCACCCTCGATGGCGACGCGCTCTTCGAGACCGTCGGCGCGTTCGACACGCAACTGGGATACAACAACTCTGCCACCGCCGTCGCCACGCTGCGTCTCAACGGCGGCACGCTCAGCACGCGCAACATCGTCAAGGCCGCCAGCGCGCAAGGCACGCTCTCGTGGAACGGCGGCACGCTCAGGCCGCACACGGACGGGCAGACCCTCCAGAACCTGACCGCCGTCCAGGTGTCCACCAACGGCGCGGTGATCGACACCTCGCTTGCCGCCTACACGGTCGCGCAAGATCTCCTCACCGATCCTGCGCTCGCCGGCGCGGCAGACGGCGGTCTGCTCAAGCTCGGCGCGCACGCGCTCAGCCTCACCGGCTCCGGCAACACGTTCCGCGGCCCCGTCCGCGTGAACGCCGGCCTGCTCCGCGCGCGTCTCGGCGGCACCAACGATCTCGCCGTCGCCGAAGGCGCGGCCTTCGACGCCTTGGGCGAACGCTGCACGGTCGGCGATCTGACCGGCACCGGTACGCTCAGCAACGGCGTGATCGCGGTCACCGGCACCCTCGACCCCGGCACCAACGGCGCGCCTGCCGGCGCCGCGATGACCGTGCAGCATCTCGCTTTGACAGACGGCGCCGTCCTCGCCTGCCCGTGGAGCACCAACAGCCTCGGCCAGATCACCTGCGATAGCGTGACCGTGACCGGCTCACTAACCGTCGAAGGCCCCGGCCGCTTCGATCTTGGCTGTACGGAGGCGGCGCCGATCCCGATGCCCTTCAGCCTGACCGTCATGACCTACGGATCGTTCTCGGGCACCTTCGCCGGCTGGAAGGCGGTCAACACCGGCCTGCCCGAGGGCAAGGCCACCGCAACCCTGGTCGAAACGGCCGCCGGCCAGGTCACGCTGCATGTGCGTTACAGCGGCACCCTCCTGTTGGTACAATAGGTCATCCGTAACCCCGGTTGCGCCACTCACGCAAAGGACACCATGAAAAACAGGCCCCTCCTCACTCGCCCGCTGGCGCTCTTCCTGTTCCCTGCCGCCCTCCTCGCCGCCGCGCCGGAGGCGCGCTTCGCGGCGATGTCGCCGGAGGAGATCCGCGCGTATGAACGCGACACCCTGCAGCGCGTCGCCGACCTCTCGCTGATCCCGCCGGTCATCAACACCGACCCCCTGCCGAAGTACGATTACGACCGGCTGGATTACGGCATGACCATCGGCATCGCGCGCACCCCGCGCGGCCGCCTG
>MWEJ01000278.1 GCA_002071025.1 Verrucomicrobia bacterium ADurb.Bin070
AGCACCGCCGTGCTCGACTATGTCCGCTCGCATTACGGCACGCCGGACGAGCGGCTCCGCCTGATCCCGCGCGGCATCGATCCGCAGCGCTTCGACCCGGCGCTGACCGACGCGGCGTTCATGGCCGACTTCCGGCGCCGTTTCGCGCTGGAGGGCCGTTTCGTGGTGCTGGGTGTCGGCCGCATCACGCAGCTTAAGGGGTACGACGTGCTGATCGACGCCACGGCCGCGGCCCGCGACCGCCTGCCGGCCATCAAGACCGTGATTGTCGGCGGGGCCGAGTCCGCGCGCGCCGACTACGCCCAAACCTTGCGCGAACGGGTGCGCCGCCTGGGTCTCGACGACCATGTGGTCTTCGCCGGCAGCCAGAGCCGGGTCGCGGAGATCTATGCCTGCGGCCATGTGTTGGTGTCGGGCAACCGCGCCAAGCCCGAGGCTTTCGGCCGCTCGATGGCCGAGGCGCTGGCGATGGGCTGCCCGGTGATCGCCACCCGTTTCGGCGGCGCGCTCGACATCGTGCGCGAAGGGGTCAACGGCTGGCTGGTCGAGCCGGGCGACGCCGCCCAGCTCGCCGACCGGCTGGTCGAGGCCTCGCGCCACACGCTGACCGGACTTCGCGAAGATGCGCTCGCGCGCTTTTCGCTCGACCAGATGGTGAACAAAACCCTGGCTGTCTACGAGGAGGTGCTGGCCGCGCGCCGCACCGAAAAAAAAGGAGAACCCCGATGAACACGATGCCGTTAAGATCACGGATGCTGGCCGCCGCGCTGGCCATGCTGGGCGCGGCCGCCGCGCAGGCCGCTGACATTCCCCTCGACCCGAACCTGGTGGCGCTCTTCGCCGACCTGCATGCCACGACGACGAAAAACAATCCCCACCAGCGCGCAGGGTTGGAGCGCTGCACGCGCGAGGTGCTGGCGCTGAATCCGCGTCCCGCGAACGTGCTGCTCTACGGCGACCTCTCGTTCAACCACGGCGACACCAATGACTACCGCCTGCTCAGGACGCTGGTCAAGCCGCTCGAAGAGGCCGGCATCCGCTGGCACGCCGCCATGGGCAACCACGACCGGCGCGCGCCGTTCCTTGCCGCCTTCCCGGAACGCGCCGCCGCAGTGCCGCTCGTGCCGGAGCGCCTGGTGTCGCTGGTCGAAACGCCGCATGCCGATTTCATCCTGCTGGACACCTGCCTCGAAGGCCCGGTGAACGGCGGCCTGGACGACGCGCAGCGCGCCTGGCTGCGGACCGTGCTGAGCGGGCGCGTCAAACCCGTCTTTGTCGGTGCCCACCACCCGCTTGCCGAGACCGGCCTCGCCACGCTGCTCGCGGCCTCGCCGGCCTGCAAAGGGTATGTGTTCGGCCACAACCACACCTGGCGGCAGCAGGCGACGGACGGCGTGCAGACCTTGTGCCTGCCCTCCACCGGACACTGGGGCGACATCGGCTATGTGCTGGTGCGCCTCTCGGCCGACGAGGCGGCCTTCACGCTCAAACAGCACGATTGTTACACGCCGCGCCCGGCTGCGACGCCCGAGCAGGCCAAGCCGGAGTGGGCCGAGCGCGTGAAGCGCAATGACGGCAGCCAGTGGCGCGTGCCGCTCAAAGGCGACGAGAGCGGCTTCGTGCCGCTCTTCAACGGGCGCGACCTCTCCGGCTGGGTGCCGTGCAACGTCCCGGCGGATACGTTTTTCGTGCGCGACGGGATGATCGTCACATCCGGAGAGCCGATCGGCACCATGCGCACCGAAAAGATGTATGAAAACTTCATCATCGATTTCGAGTGGCGGCACATGAAAGCCGGCGGCAACTCCGGCCTCTTCATCTGGTCCGACGCCCTGCCGGTCGCCGGCTCGCCCTTCTCTCGCGGCATCGAAGTGCAGGTGCTTGATCCGGGCTTCAACGTGAAGGGCAAGAACGAGTGGTACAGTACGCACGGCGACATCTTCGCGGTCAACGGTGCGCGGCTGACCGTAGCGGGGCGTATCTCACCGAACGGCCAGCGCAGCTTTCCGGCCGAAGAGCGCACCCGTCCCTCGCCGGAATGGAACCATTACCGTGTGGCGGCGATCAACGGCGACATCAGCCTCAGCGTCAACGGCAAAGAGGTGACCATCGCCCGTGCGGCCGAGCCGCGCAAAGGCTACCTCATGCTGGAATCCGAAGGCTCGGAGTGCCATTTCCGCAATATCGTCATTCGTGAGATGGCCTCTCAGACGTCCAAGGAGGAGCAGAAATGAAGCCTGACTTGAATCCGTTGGCAGGGGGGAGCGTAAGCACGCGGCGCGGCTTTCTCAGGCATGCGTCCGCTGCGGCGGCGGGGTTTGGCGCATGGCAGGCGTTGAGCGCAGACCGTGTGGTCGGCGCGAACGAACGGGTCAATGTCGCGATCATCGGATGCGGCGGCCGCGGTCGGTTCATCCTGCGCGTGATGCTCGAAGAGGCGGGAGCCCGCTGCGCGGCAATCTGTGATTTGAGCGACGAGCGCATGGATCAGATGTGGTCGTTCATCCAGCCTGTGCAGCCGGAGAAGCCGCGCTTCGAGAAAGACTATCGCAAGATTCTGGAGGCCAAGGATATCGACGCGGTTATTATTGCGACCCATGACAACTGGCATGCGCCGCTGACCCTTCAGGCGTGCCAGGCCGGCAAGGATGTCTACGTGGAAAAGCCGCATTCGCACTGTATGTGGGAGAGCGGTAAAATGGTCGAGGCCGCAGCCAAATACCGGCGGATCGTGCAGGTCGGCACACAGAACCGTTCGACCGCATACAACCTCCGGGCGCGCGAGATCGTGCAGAGCGGGCAGCTCGGAGCGATCGGACTGGTCAAAGTTTTCAACCTCAAAAACGGTTCACCCTTCAAGCTGGGCGACCCCGGTCAACAACCGGCGGGCTTTGACTGGGACCGCTGGCTGGGGCGTGCCGCTTGGCGGCCCTATCACCAGCGCCTCTGGCGTGGCGGCTGGCATTGGCATTGGGACTATTGCGGCGGCGACATGACCGATGACGGCATCCACCAGATCGACCTGGCCCTGATGGTCATGGGCGACCCCGGCCTGCCGAAGAGTGTGCGCGCACTGGGCGGCCGGTTTGTCACCCACAAGCAGGATGACGCCGAGGTGCCTGATGTCCTGAATGTCGCGTGGGAGTTCCCGACGTTCGCGATGACCTTTGACATGAGCCAGTATCCCGCCTATATGGAAAAGAGCAGCGATGTGCTGCGCAAAAAGCATCTGGTCTCGGACTGGAAGCAGAACGCCACGCGCATCGAGATCTACGGGCAGGAGCAGTTGATGATCCTGGGGCGTCATGGCGGCGGACTGGTGGTGGAGAAGGGCAGCAGCCAGGTGGTGGAAAAAGTGCAAGGACAGGCAGGCGATCTGGAGCATTACCGCAACTTTATCGCCTGCGTGAAGAGCCGCAAAGCACCCAACGCCAACATCGCGGTTGCCCATGCCAGCAACCTGGTCGCCCACATGGGCAATATCGCCCACCGCGTGGGGAACGTGGCGCTGAAGTACGACGCGGCAGCCAATGCATTCGACAATCCTGCCGCAACCGCTCTGGTCAAAGCTTCCTACCGGTCCGGGTACGAGATTCCCGATGCTGTGTAACCGTCACTTCCCGAACATGCGGCGCCACCAGGGCCGGGAGGGACCGCCCAGCCAGATGTAGTCGATGCGGCAGGTGCCCGTGACCGGAGCGCCGTCGGCGAGTTCGAGCCTGAGCTGTTTGAGCCGCCCATGCCAGCCTTCGACCGCGCTCATGTCCACCGTGTACAGGCGCGGCGACGGATCGCGGGCGGCCACGTTGAAGTGCGTGCCGAGGTTCGCCGCCCACGACGGCTCGGCGTCGGTCGTGAAGCGCAGGCGCAGGTGCGTCGCGCCGGTGTGGTTCTGCATGCAGATGGTGAAGCGCGGCGCGGAAGCGAGCGACACGCCGAGCGCGTCGGCCGAGAGCAGGTGCGCCTCGGCGCTCTCCTCGACCGCCACGATGTAGAAGCCGCCGGCCACATGCTTGACCGGCCGTGAGATGCAGGCCCATTTCTGGTCGAGCCATTCGCGGTCGCGCGTGCCGAGATTCCAGTCGCTCCACCCCTCCTTGTCATGCGTCGCTTCGAAGGTCCACGCGCGCGCCACCTCGGTGCGCGGCGGCAGGACATGCACGGTGGTCAGGGCGCTGCGCCACAGCTCGCCGTCATCCGCCACCAGGCGGAGCTGATAATCGCCGGGCGCGGAGAAAAGCGCCACGGTGTCGGCCGCGGACGGATCGTCGAACGCCGCCGTGCCGGGGCCGTGCAGCAGCTCCCAGTGCACCGCGAGCCGCGCGGGCGCGGGGCGCGCGTCGTCCGTGACCGCGCCGGCCAGGCGCACGCGCGGACGGTCGGTCCAGATCTCGCGGCCGGCCTCCACCTGCGGCGGATCATTGAGCGGCAGGGCGCGGTCCAGCTCTTCGCAGGTGGCGTACCGGGTGTTGTTCGTCACGGTCCAGCGGGTCAGCGCCGGCGCCTGATTGGTGAAGAACAGCACGCCGGGCTTGAGCACATAGCCGTTGTCGCGGATGAGGCCCGTGCTGCAGCAGACCTCGGGGTCGCGGCTGCCGCCCCAGATGAAGATTTCAGAGGGGCCGAGTTTGTTGGCGACGTTGTTGCGGATGAAACGCGAGTTCGCGATCTCGACATTGCGCGCCTGCGGGGACTTCAGCCCGAGCACTTCGATGGCCGCACCGGCGTTGTTGCGGAAGGTGCAGCGGTCGATCAGGCAGCCGTCGCCGCCCGCCTCGAAATCGATACCGCCCTCATCGTGCGAACCGGAATCCGGCTGGTTGAGAAAGTGGCAGTTGCGGATGATCAGGCCGTTCTGATTGGCCAGCATGATGCCCATG
>MWEJ01000279.1 GCA_002071025.1 Verrucomicrobia bacterium ADurb.Bin070
GACGCCGATGGCGGCGAGCAGCCCGATGACCACGGCGGCGACCTCCTCTGCCTCCTTGGTGGCCGACCAGCCCACGAGCGTGTAGCGCGTCACCCGCTCCACCAGCGTCACCAGGTAGCCCGTCGCGTTCGCCCCGACCACCAGGTCGCCCTCCCAGTGCCCGACCGTGATCCGCAGCTCGACTTCAGGCGGGCGCGTCTCGATCCCCCGCCTCCCCGGGATCACGCCGCGCCCGCGACCCTCCTGCCGCGGGCAGCGGCGTTTGCGCTTGCGCTTCGCGCGCGGGAGCCTCTCCCACAGGTCGCCGCCGGCCTTCGCGTCCTCGTACACGTGCTTGTAGACCGTCTCCTTGCACACGTGCGCCCGCCCTTCAAGCTTCGCCCGTCCGCAGATGATTTCCGGCGTCCAGCCCTTCCTGAGCTTCTCTTCAACGTCCCGCCTCACCTCTTCGGTGAAACGCCTCGGCCCCGGCCGCTTTGCGCGTTCCCCCGCCTTCCGGTGCGCCTGCTGGTGCCGGTAACCTTTCTGGCCCATGTTCCGCCTCACCTCACGGCTCACGGTGCCCTTGTCCCGGCCGATGATCCGGGCGATCTCGTTGTTGCCCTTTCCGGCTTGCCGCAAAGCGTAAATCTGGCTACGCTCTATCTCGGTCACGCGCGTGTAAGTCACTTTGTCTCCTTCCTTTTTGTCACATGAAGGAAGTGTACTTCACCGCGTGGCCGTTTTCAAAACTTCAGGTGTTGCACTGGCCGGTCGCGCGCGCGTCACCGAGAAAGGTACGCCCCAAACCGGTGATTGTGACATCCGTGTTGCCGGACAGCGTGGTGCCGCGCAGATTGAGCCCGTGCGCCGTCGTGTCCAGCACGGCCGCCCCAACCAGATCGATCGTGCCGCCAAACAGTTTCCATTCAGTGGCTTGCGAACCGGGTGTTGAATCCGGATTGGCGCGCAGTCCGGAGAGGGTGATGGTCCCCACGTCGTTTGTGATGTTGTAAGAGCCAGAAGGCGCCTGAAACGTCGCCACGCCGCCGCCGCCGGCAACCGTGCCATCGGCCCATTTGGCCGAATCGCTCCAGACCCCGGACGCGCGGTTCGTCCAGATACCGTCTGCCGCCGAGCCGGCCAGCGTCCACATCAAACATCCGCCCAAGAGAACCTTGAATCCAGCCGACGACAGGTTGACCATGACGACCTCCAGAATAACAACTCTAGGTTCGCCGGGCGTCCTGCGATGTCCGCCCGGCGAGAAAGGGGCACGCTTCCGCCTATCCGTTCAGCGTCCAGCCGGCGCGGTAATCGCGCTTGAGCAGCGCATCGGCCTCGCCGTTGTTCGTCACGCGGCCGGCCTTGCCGTCATAGTCGAGTTTCTTGCCGACCCGGTAGGCCACCAGGCCGAGGCACATCTGCTCGATCATGTTCGCGCTGTATTCGAAATCGCACGCGGTTTTGAGCGACGGATTCTTGCAGGCGTTGATCCACTGCTTCTGGAAGTGTCCCACCGAGGGCAGCAACGCCTCTTTGGCGCGCGGCTTGTAGTAGGAGAGACTGCCGTCCTTGCCCAGCGGGATCAGCGCGCGCGAGGTGAAGTCCGCCACCAAAATGCCCTCGGTGCCCTTGAACATCGCCCCGTGGCCGATCTTGTTGATGTCCACATACGAACTGGGCGGGTTCGGCATCGCGCCGCCCTGGTACCACGTGAGGCTGATCGGCCCGCGCCAACTGTTGGCGGGATGCTCGAAACGCATTTCGGCTTTGACCGGCGTCACGTCAGGGTTGAACGCCTCGCCTTTGGCTTCGGCGGACGTCGGCAATCCGCAGTCCACCGCATTCCACAGGATGTCCATCGTATGGCTGCCCATGTCGCCGATCTGGCCGGTACCGAAGTCCCAGTACATGTTCCACTTCAGGCAGTTCGCGCCCGGTCCGCCCGCGAAATACTCGGGATTGTAGGGATGGTCGGTCTTGACCGGACCCAGCCACAAATCATAATGCAGGCCGGCCGGCGGCGCGCCGGCGGCGGGTAGGTAGCCGGGCTTGGGAATCTGGCGGTTGCCCCACGCATAGGCGCTTTTCAGTTCGCCGATCGCACCGTCGCGCAGCATTTCGGCGATTCGGTTGAAGTTGTCGTGCGCGTGGCGCTGCATGCCGACCTGCGTCGCGAGTTTATCCTTCTTGGGCAGCCAGTTGGCGCGAACCACGCGCGCCTCTTCCACGGAGATGCCCAGCGGCTTCTCAAGGTAGACGTGCATGCCGCGGTTCAACGCCCAGTTGGCGACGAAGGCATGCGTGAAATCGGTCGTGCAGATGACCACCGCGTCGATGTCTTTCTGCTCCAGACATTTGCGCCAGTCGACATACGTTTTCGCGTTCGGGAAGCGTTTGGCCGCGTCTGCCAGATTGCGCTCCCAGCAGTCGCACAGCGCCACGACATTCTCGTCCGCGATGGAATCGAAATGCGCCAGCCCGCGGCCCCATGTGCCGATCAGCGCGATGTTGAGTTTGTTGCTCGCCGCATTCGCCCGCAAGCCGCCCGGCAGGATGATCAATCCCGCACCTGTCGTGACCGCCGATTTCAGGAAATCCCTGCGTTTCATCCTCTGTCCTCCTCGTGTGTTACTTGAACGTTGAGCGTCTAGCGTTGAAAGTAATCCCCCGGTACTTCGCGGCGCGACCGCGCAAAGGGATAACCTCTCGCTTAAAGATCATAATCGTAAAGTGATATTTTACGCCCATGGCGCACGGAATGCAACCTTCGGTTTTTCACGGCCCCAGCCGGCCCGCAGCCGCGCGTCCAGCTCCAGCCACGCGGGCACGCCGCTGGTGGCATCGGGCTGCTCGACACTGGCCGAGCCCACCGCAACGGCCGAGCGCACGCATTCGGCGGGACCGAGGCCTTTGGCCACGCCGGCGAGTAATCCCGCAACCGTGCAGTCGCCCGAACCGGTTGTCCCCGCCACCTTCGCGTCAAAGCAGGGCGCATAAAATTCAGCGTCGGCCCAGCGTTCGCAGGCCTCCTCGGTAAAGCAGCCGCACGACGCCAGCCGCCGCGTGTCAGACGTGACGCGCAGATACGCGCCCTGGCTGCCGAGCTTCAGCATCACCACGGCCACGCCCATCGCCAGCAGCTCGCCGGCCAGCGCGCGCACGTCATCTTCGATCAAACCGCCCATCGGTACGCCCTCAGCCGCCTTGTTCCGCACGGCCAAGCCCCGCTCGCGGTGCAGCATGAACACGATCTCGTCCAGACTGGGCGCGAAGATATCGACCGACGGCAGCGCCTGTTCAAGGATGCCGCGCCAGTCCGCCTGCCCGGCGGGCGAAGCCGGATCGGGCAACGCCATGTCCAGCGACGTGACCAGCCCGCACGCCTTGACCGCGCGGAAGAGACGCGCCAGCTCGTCCGCGCGGCTGTAAAACGCGCGCATCAGCGGCGGATACCCGAAGTGGAAAAGCTGCATACCGGCCAGCAACGACGGCTCCACGTCATCGGCGCCGAAGGTGTCGTTCGCGCCGGGACAGTGCAGAAAGATGCGGTCGATCCCCGGCGGGTTAACCACCACCGTGTAGGAGGTGGCGACCGCCGGATCCACGATCATCGTTTCGACCAGCGTCTCGTCCAGACGCCGAAAATGGTCACGCACCGCCATGCCAAACGCATCGTCCCCGATCTTGCCCATCAGCCGCACCGGCAGTCCCAACCGCTTCAGCGCCAAGCCGGTGTTCGACACCGAACCGCCGGTCGAGAGCACCGCCGGCCCCATCTCCACCAGCTTGCCCGGCTGCATCACCGCGTCGAGTGTCGGCGCGCCGCGCAGGAACGTCGGAATGATGTCGAGGCAGACGTGCCCCGCCGCCACAATCTTCAAGTCACTCATTGTGTCGCTCCTCAATGCATATCCACGGCCACCTCGCCGATGCCGCGGCGCAGGTAGTTGAACTGGACGTTGGGGTGGTCCGCCAGAAGCGACATCGGCACGCTGCTGTCCGGAATGCGTTTCGCAATCATCAGCGCGGTAAGCCGCATGCCGAACGGGTTGTCGTGGTGGCCGGGATGCCAGATCGAGACCTTGGCCGATTTCCACGTCTCCACCGGGCCCACGGTCGCGGCGCGTGTCGGCACCATCGCGACATTGCCGCCGCCCGAGGTGCGCGCGTTCTGGATGATGGTGACCGGATGCAGGTCAACGAGGCGCGCGGCGCGTTTGCGGAATTCGGTCGGCGACGGCGGCGCGTCCGCGTAGGCACCTTCGCGCTTGGGCGGGTCATTGAAGGCCCAGTGCTTGATTTCGCCTTGTCCACCCTGCATCAGCAGACACTTGACCTGATCGTAGGAGCGGGTGTAGGCCGCCAGGTCGCCGGTCGGGAAGTGCATATTCTTCGCGGGCATGCGCAGCTTCGGCATGATCCGGTCGAAACACATCTCGCGGTCGCACTTGGCGAACGAGAGCGGATGCCGGGGCGAAACGGTCTTGCCGTTCTCGACCCACTCGTCCATGCCCCAGAAATGCGCGTCGCGCAGGCTCAGTCCGATCGCATTCACGATGCGGGCCACCAGCGGAAGCTGCTCGGTCGGGCCGATCGGGCCGCACACGCCGACTGGGTTGTCAGGCGTGGCCTTGCGCCAGGCCTCGACATACTCCAGCGCTTCGGCCGTGTAGAACTCTTCGACCGTGTCATAGATACAGACCTTGAAACCCGGCCGTGAAAGCTCCAGCAGATCCTTGGCGGTAAGCGCCGCCGCATCATTCAGGATCTCGCTGTCCAATGTCGTGTAGTCCCACCATTCCGGTGCCAACTTACTGATTGCCCGTGCCATGTCTCGTCTCCTTATTTCGTCTGTTTCAAAAAGGGCGCCAACGCCGTTTCCAGC